>CAUGKA010000059.1 GCA_959599615.1 uncultured Collinsella sp.
CGCCGAGGGTCATAGCCTCGGTCTGGTCGTGGGTAACGTAGATGAAGGTGCCCTTGATCTCGTGACGCAGCTTAATGAGCTCGGCGCGCATCTGGTTACGCAGCTTGGCATCCAGGTTGGACAGGGGCTCGTCCATCAGGAAGACCTTGGGGTCACGCACGATGGCGCGGCCGATGGCGACACGCTGACGCTGGCCGCCGGAGAGTGCCTTGGGCTTACGGTCAAGGTACTCGGTAATACCCAGGATCTCGGCAGCGGAGCGAACCTTGCGGTCGATCTCGTCCTTGGGGACCTTCTTGAGCTCAAGCGTAAACGCCATGTTCTCGTACACCGTCATATTGGGGTACAGAGCATAGCTCTGGAACACCATGGCGATATCGCGGTCCTTGGGCGCCACGTCGTTGACGCGCTTGCCGTCGATGAGCACGTCGCCCGAAGTGATGTCCTCCAGGCCAGCGACCATGCGCATCGTCGTGGACTTACCGCAGCCAGAGGGGCCAACGAGGACGATGAACTCCTGGTCGTGAACGGTGAGGTTGAAGTCCTCTACAGCGAGCACACCGTCCTCGGTAACCTTGAGGTTGTGCTTCTTCTCCTCGGTCTTCTTCTTTTTGCCAAAGAAGCCCTTCTTTTTGGACTCGTTGTTGGGATACACCTTCTGAACATGTTTGAGAACGATCTCGGCCATGTCTCTACCTTTCGATACGCGGCGCCGCGCTGAGGGGCGCCGCCAAAACTTGCAAAACAGTTACGGCATCAGCCCTTGACGGCACCTGCCACCACACCGTCGATGATGTACTTCTGGCAGAAGATGTACATGATGACGATGGGGACAACGACCATCATGATGCAGGCCATCATGGGGCCGAGCTCGACGTGGCCATAGCCGCCGCGGAAGTACTGGATCAAGATAGGAATGGTCTTGTACTTGGTGGAGTCGAGCGTAAGGTAGGGCAGCAGATAGTCGTTCCAGACCCACATGGTCTCAAGGATGCCGACCGAAAGATAGGTGGGCTTCATAATGGGAAGGACGATCTTAAAGAACACCTGGACCGGGTTGCAGCCGTCGATCATGGCCGCTTCCTCAATCTCGAGCGGGATGTTCTTGACGAAGCCGGCGAACATAAAGACCGCGAGGCCCGCGCCAAAACCAAGGTAGATGAAGCAGATGTTAAACGGCGTGTTAAAGCCGATGCGGTCCGCGAGGTTGGACAGCGTGAACATGAGCATCTGGAAGGGCACGACCATCGAGAAGACGAACAGGTAATAGAAGAAGTTCGAGATCTTGCTGTTGACGCGCACCACGTACCAAGCGCACATGGAGCAGCACACCAGAATCAGCACGACCGACGTGACCGTGATGATAAGAGAGTACATAAACGCCGAGGCAAAGCCCTGCTCGTTCAGAGCGTGCACGTAGTTTGCGAGGCCGTTGAACGTCTCGGGCGTGAGCAGATCGAACGCCGTGGTGGTGCTGATTGCGGTCGCTTTCTTAAAGGAATTGAGCGCAATCATGAACACGGGGTAGATCCATGCGAGCGACAGAATCGTAAAGAAGATCGAGAGCGCGCGGTTGATAGCCTTATCGCGTTTCATTACTGCTGCACCTCCTTGGACCTCGTGGCCTTAAGCTGGATCATAGAAATAGCGACAACCAGGATGCAGAAGATAACTGCCTTGGCCTGACCGATGCCCTGCCATGCGATGCCAGCACGCGAATAGAACGTGTTGTAGATGTTCAGGGCGAGCATCTCGGTGGAGTGCGCCGGGGCGCCACCGGTAAGGGCGAGGTTCTGGTCGAACAGCTTAAAGCCGTTGGTGATGGACAGGAACAGGCAGATGGTGATGGTCGGCATCAGGTTGGGGATCTTAACCTTCCAAAACGTCTGCCATGCCGTAGCGCCATCGACCTTGGCGGCCTCGATGTAGTCAGACGGGATGGACTGCAGACCGGCGATGTAGATGATCATCATGTAGCCGACCTGCTGCCACAGGGTCAGGATGATAAGGCCCCAGAAGCCAGCGGCGGAGTTGAGGGCGATAAGCTGGGCACCCACGTTGGAGAGCAGGCAGTTGATCAGAATCTGCCAAATGTAACCCAGTACAATGCCGCCAATCAGGTTAGGCATAAAGAAAATCGTACGGAAGATGTTGGTGCCCTTGAGCGCCTTGCGAGTGAGCGCCTGCGCAATGGCCAGCGCGATCACGTTGATGAGCACCGTCGACAGGAAGGCAAACGCCACGGTAAAGAAGAACGACGTGGAGAACTGCGGATCGGACAGCGCGCGCACGTAGTTCTCGATACCGACAAAGTGCGCGTTATTGATGGTAATAAACTGGCAGAACGAGAGATAGAAACCCTGGATAAAGGGAATCACGAACCCGATCATAAACGCCAGGCACGTGGGCAGCATAAAGAGCGGCCACCAGCGCTTGAGTGCTTTGCCCATAGAAGGGTCCTTTCAATATGCAGGGGGCGGGCAAACCTACGTCTGCCCGCCCCCTGTCGCTAATCAGATAGCTTGGGCAGCAACTGCTTACTCGGAAGCAGCCTTCTCGGTCTTCCAGCCATCGACGAAGGCGTTCTTGACGCCGTCCCACTTGGTGTTGTCGGCAGCATAAGCGATGAGAGCCTGCTTGAGGTTCTTCTTCCACTCCTCGGAGGGGATGTAAACGAAGTCCCAAGCGACGGTCTTCTTGCCGTCCTTGGCCATAGCAACGGCCTGCTGAGAGAAGACGTTGGTGGTCTCCTTAGCGCTCTTGAACGGGGCGGTCAGACCCATCTTGTCAGCGATGATGCTGGTGGCGGTGTCAGAAGTGACACACCAATACATGAAGTCCTCGGTGGCCTTCTGGGCATCCTCGGAAGCCTGGGAGCTGACGCACCAGTAGTTCTCGCCGCCGGAGCACAGGCCCTGGTTCTCCTCGCCGTCGACGCCGATGTAGATCGGCAGCATGCCGAGCTGGTCGTCGGTCATACCGGCCTTGGTGAGGTCGGCGTAGGCCCAAGAGCCGTTCTGATAGAAGACGGCCTTGCCGGTTGCGAACTCGTTGGTGGCGTCGTCACCGGTCTTGGAGGCGAGCTGCGAAGGATCGCAGGTGGAGTCGGTGATGTACAGGTCGAAGATCTGCTTAAAGTTGTCGAGATACTCGCCCTTGATCTCGTCGTCCTCCTGGTTGTGCTCCTTCTCGAACTCGTAGTAGAGCGGGAGGTTGGCGAGGTGGGTGGTGTAGCGCCAGCTGGAAGAGTCATCCATACCGGCGGAAGTGAAGGCACCGTCAACGCCGAGCTCGTCCTTGCGGGCCTGGATGTCATCGGCGCAAGCCTTCAGCTTGTCGAAGGAGTTGATGTCCTCGGCCTTGTAGCCGGCCTTCTCGAGGAGCTCCTTGTTGTAAATGATGCCGTAGCTCTCCTGAACCCAGTCGATACCCAGATCCTTGCCGTCGGACTGCAGCGCCAGGGAGTCGTCGATGAGCTCGCCGCGGAGCTTGGTGTCGGAAAGATCGGCGCAGTAGTCCTTCCAGTTCTTAAGGCCGGTGGGGCCGTTGACCTGGAACAGCGTCGGAGCGGAGCTCTTGGACATCTCGGACTTGAGCTTCTCCTCGTAGGTGTTGGAGGCGGCGGTCACGATCTTGACCTCGACGCCCTTCTCCTTCTTGTACGCCTTGGCGATCTCCTTCCACTCCTTGTCGACCTCGGGCTTGAACTGGAGGAAGTAAACCTCGGCAGCGTCACCAGAAGCAGAGGAGCCAGAGCCGGCAGAACCACCGCAGCCCACGAGGCCCAGACCAAGAACCGCAGCCGCGGAACCAGCAAAGCCCAGGAACTGCCTTCTGCTCATTTCGTTCTTCATTACAATCCACCCTTTCACACCGTGGCGGCACCCTTTGCCGCCGCCTTCGGAGATTGGCTCGGGGACTTTGCCCCTTTTGCTGACTTGTACAATACGCTATTTGGCTAGTTGTTTGAACAAGTATTACTAGAGCGGTAGAAAAACTTCGGTGAACGGTAATTTCAACTTGATACTTGACAAGTTTTGTATAAACAATTATTTGTTATCGAATGCAGAGAAAACGCCCGGTCAAGCCGATGCATCGTCGGTTTGACCGGGCGTTTTCTCTTTGAGGGCATGAGTCTCGTCAGGCTGCGAGCTAGCCGGCTATCGCTTGGAGTTGACGCGGTAGTGGAAGATCTCGGGATGCGTGCGGGCATGCGTGACCTCGAACAAGATGCCGTCCGAAGTGTACGACTGGCTCTCCATGACGGCGACACAGTTGTACTTGCCAAGGTCCAAGTAGCTGCAGTCCTCATCGTTGGCGAGCTCGACACTCACCGTACGGCGGCTCGCCATCACTTTGATGCCGCGCTTGTGCTCCAGATAGCCGTAGATAGAATCCGCCGCGATCTCGGGGGTCAGGCCCTTGGCGATCGACGCCAAAAAGTAGCCGTGGTCCACCTGGCGCGCGCTGCCGTTGAGGCTTCGGACACGCACGACGCGAATCAGCTCCTCGCCCACCTTAAAGCCCAGGCGACGAGAGAGTTGCTCAGTGCAAATCAAATGTTCAAAAGACTTGACCTCGGTCGATGCGACGGCATTGTTGCGTTTTGCGAACTCGCCAAACGACTCAACCTCTTCGAGTGCGCCCAGCATGTCGGTTTCGCCCTTAAGCCAAATAACGCGCACGCCCTTACCGTGTATAGGCTGCACAAACATCTGGTCGGCCAGCATGCTCAAGGCGCGTCGAACGGTATTGCGCGTGCAGCCAAACTCCGCGGTCAGCTCGGCTTCGGTTGGCAGCATCTCCTGAAACGCATAGGTCCCGTCGATGATGCGCGAACGGATCTCGCGGTAGATTCCTTCGTAAATCGCTTTTGGCATGATTTCACCTCTAATGAATATGTATGGCTAGGCACGATAGCATTTCTTAAAGTTGTTTAAACCGATTATCGGTAAAGTACGGATTATTTACCGTCGACGGTTCCCCCGAAACCCAAATCGGACCGAATCAAAACCGTCAATGCGGCAAGCAGCCAGTCCTCTACAATGAGTTCATTGTTTAAACGTTCTTGCTCGCACAGCATGTTGCATCCGGAAGGCATATTATGCTGCAGAAAATCCAACGTTTTGGCGGAGCCATGTTCGCGCCCGCCATGCTGTTTTCTATATCAGGCCTCATGGTCGGCATCTCCGCCCTCGCCGCGACCGTAGACATCGTCGGTGACCTCGCCGTATACGGAACCCCTTGGTACGTTTTCTGGACCATCATCCAGCGCGGCTCGTGGACGGTCTTTAAACGTCTCCCGCTCCTTTTTGCCGTAGCGCTGCCTATCGGTCTTGCCCAAAAGCAACCGGCGCGCTGCTGCCTCGAGGCACTCGTGGCCTATTTTGCCTATTGCTTCTTTTTGAGCGAGATCATTAAGCTGAGCGGAGACAACCTTGGGCTTAAGTACCCATCATCTTTGACCCCCGCCAGCGGTATCACCGTCATCGACGGCATCAAGACGCTCGACACCGGCATTATCGGCCCGCTGGCGGTATCGGCAACCGTCGTCGCCATCCATGACCGCTTCTACGATGCCAAGGTTCCCGATTGGCTCGGCACCTTCTCGGGTTCCTCGCTGGTCTACCTCATCAGCTTTTTTGCCGTGTTTGCCCTTGCCGCCATCTCGGCCGCCATCGTGCCCTTCGCATACGCTGTGACCGAAACGCTGCGCCACGCACTTGCAGGCGTCGGCCCCTTCGGCGTGGGCATCTTTGTGTTTTTGGAGCGAGCGCTCGAGCCCATGGGGCTGCACCATCTGCTCTATATGCCCATCTATTACGACAATCTGGTCATTCACGACGGTATTTACGCCACGTGGACCAACCTGCTCCCCATTCTCTCCCATAGCACGCGCCCTTTAAATGAACTTGCGCCCTGGGCAGGTTTTACCGCCACCGGCTGGGGCAAGCTCTTTGGCCTTCCCGCCATCGCGGCAGCATTCTATTTCACCGCCAAACCCGAACGCCGCGCCGGCCTTAAGGCCATCCTTTTGCCCGCCATCGTCGCCTCGGTGGTATGCGGCGTCACCGAGCCGCTCGAGTTTCTCTTTATGTTCACCTATCCCGGACTCTTTTTGCTCTACGCCGTCCTGTCCTCCTGCCTTGCCATGACCATGAACTTCTTTGGCATCGTCGGCATCTTCTCGGGCGGTCTCATGGAAATGACGGCCTTCAACTTCATCCCGCTCATGCGAATGCATGCCGGCTCCTACCTTTTGGCGCTCGGTATCGGTCTTGCCTTTAGCCTCATCTTTTTTGTTAGTTTTCGAGCACTCATCTTGGTCTATGACCTTAAGACGCCGGGCCGCGAGAATCATGCCTCCAATCGCGCGGCAATCGATCGTTTAACGGGAAGCGGCTTTGTCAAAGAACAATCTCCCAATGGCGAGGTCAGTATTCAATACGATCAAGATCACGTCCTCGCTGAGCGGGTAATTCAGCTTTTAGGTGGCGTTGGCAATATCGTGGGCGCAACCAACTGCGCCACGCGCCTGCGCGTCGAGGTCGTAGACCCTTCCATCGTTGCAGATAATGCGTCGTTTGTCGCGGTGGGCGCCAAGGGCCTCATCATTACGGGCAAGACCGCCCAGGTGATTATCGGCATCTCCGTTCCCCGCGTTAAAGAGCATTTTGACCAGATCATGGGCCTCGAGCCGGGATTTGTGCCCACCACCTCGGCCTCCCCTGCCGCCAGCGCAGCCCATAAGCGCGGCGATATCTGCTTTTTCGATATCGACGGAACACTCGCCTGGCAAGACCCTCGAGTAGCACAAGAGCTTCCCGAGAGCGAGCGAGACCTCTCCCCCTATCCCAATGAAGCGGTCTCGCAAGCCATCCGTGATTTTGTCGCCAAGGGCAATATGGCGTTTATCTGCACAGGGCGCACGCTGAGCTGCATCCATCCAAAGCTGCTCGAGCTGCCCTGGACCGGCATCGTCTGCCTCGCGGGTGGCTATGTCGAACTTGAGGGACACGTGATTCGCGATTTGGCGATGACGCCCGGCATGCTGCAGCGCCTTGCTCCCATTCTTGAGCAATCGGACGAAGTGATTCGTTTTGAGGGACTCAATGGCGTCGTTCGCATGAGTGCCGATGCGCCCGACGCCCCGGGATACGCCCGCACCGTGGGCGATGCAATTACGCAGCTGCAACATTACAGCGCCTACAAGATCTTAATGTCCACGTCGCTTGCCAACCGCATCGCTCAGGATCAAGCGTTTGAGCCGCTGCTCTGCTTTAACGAGCTCGAGCTCGAAGTGACCGAGATTTCGCCTCGCGAATGCACCAAGCGCGAGGGTATCCAGTCCGTACTCGACGCCCTCGATCCCCACCACGGAACCGTATACGGCATCGGCGACGCCAGCAATGACGTCTCGCTGATGAACGCCGTCGACGTTGGCATCGCCATGGGCAACGCACCGGACTATCTCAAAAAGCGCGCGGACTACATCACCGACTCGGTCGACAAAGATGGCGTCGTCAAGGCGCTCGAGCACTTTGGACTGGTCTAACTACGAAACTCGTCCGACATGCGCCGTTGCCTTAAATCCCCAAACCTGCCACGCAGGCAGGCACAATGTGGCAATATGTTGCCTGCACACTACATCGATGCAACCTAAGAAAGAATGCGAGAACCCGTGTCCAGTCCGTTTACCTGCTTTTTAGCCCAGCACTTTGACCAGATTAATGACTATCTGGCCACGTTCTTTGACGGACAGGCGACCTCTGCCGATATCGAACGCTACCTGTACGCGCCGCTCTCGGCTTTTACGGCCAACGCCGGCAAGCGCCACCGCCCGCTTATCTGCATGCTCGCCGCAACCGCAGTGGGCGGTAGCTTTGAGAGCGCCCGCAGCGCCGCGGCGGCTATCGAGCATTTCCAGTCGGGTGCGCTCATCCACGACGACATCGCCGACAACGGACAGCTTCGTCGAGGCAAGCCCTGCATGCACCTTACCGAGGGCACGGGGCTCGCCATCAATTGTGGCGACCTGGCGCTCACCATGGTCACCAAGACGGTTCTCGACGATCCCACGCTCGAGTCCGACGTGAAGCTGCGTGTGCTCCACGAGCTTACCGAGATGATCGTCCGCACCATCGAGGGTCAAGCGCTTGACCTGGGTTGGGTCCGTGACGAGCGCTTTGATATCTCGGTTGATGACTACCTGGACATGGCGACGCACAAGACCGCGTATTACAGCGGAGCCACGCCGCTTGCCGCCGGAGCCATTATCGGCGGCGGCAGCGAAGAGCAGGTCGAGGCGCTACGCGCCTTTGGCCTGCACACCGGCCTTGCCTTTCAGATTCAGGACGACCTGCTCAACTTGGTCGGCACCAAAGAGGCCGCCAACAAGGACTTCCGCACCGACATCACCGAGGGCAAACGCACGCTCGTTGCCGTGCACGCCCTGTCTGATGAGCGCCATCACGACGAGGTCGAGGCAATCCTTTCCTCGGGCACCGAGGACCCCACGCAGCTCGCGCGCGCCGTGGAGATCTTCCAGGAGACCGGCTCCATCGATTACGCCCACACCTATGCGCTCGACCTGACCGCTAAGGCCAAGGCCGCTATCGAAGGCGTCGAGCTCGACCCGCATGCGCGCGAGCTCTTCCTCTCAATGGCAGATTTCTTTGTGGAGCGTCTTAACTAGCGGGGGTCATAAAACCTGTGGGCAGCGAGTTTGGGTACAAGTTGCTACACTGTTGAGTGCATGTTTATGCATTGTCTCGCGTTGTCTATCCGACACGCGCTCAAAATAGTACGAATCGTACGCCGAAAGGGGTTCGTTCATGGAACCTATTACTACGGGCATGCAGGGAGCAGCCGTCGAGGATGTTCAGTCCCGCCTTCTGCAGCTCGGTTACACCATCGATGCCGACGAGGTCGCCGACAAGCGCTTTGGCACCACCACCGAGCAGGCCGTTGGCACGTTTAGGCTCGATAGCGGCCTTGCGGCCGGTTATGCCGTCGATATCCCCTGTTGGAGCGCCCTGGTCGACGCCTCGTATAAGCTGGGCGACCGCACTCTGTATCTGCGCATGCCCAATTTCCATGGCGCCGATGTGCAGGCCCTGCAGCGCGCTCTCAACGTTTTGGGCTTTGCCTGTGGCGAAGACGACGGCTACTTTGGTCCGCATACCGAGGCCGCCCTGCAGCAGTTCCAGGAAAATGTCGGCCTGTTTGCCGACGGCATGGCCTTCCAGGACACCTACGCCTACATCAACCGCCTGCACCATGTGTGGGAGGGCAAGCCCTCGGTCACCGAAGCCGAGTCTCGCATCGGTTTTGCTCGCGCCGCCAACGTGCTCGAGCGCTTCCAGATCGCCGTTATCGGTGAGGACCCCATCGCACGCAGCGTTGCTTCGCGCATGTGGAACATCGCCACGGCAACGACCGACAACAGCGGCATGATGCTCTGCGACTCCGAGGTCCCAACCGACGTTGACCTGGTGCTCGAGATCGCAAGCGACGAGCTGCCCGCCGACGCCGCGCCACGCGCCACGATTGCCCTCGCCGAGTGCCACAACCTGGCCCAGCGCATCCGCACCGCCAATGTCGCCGCGCAGCAGAAGCCGGCTCGCATTCGCATTGAGCTCACGGGCATGACGCGCTACAACGGCACCTTCACGGCCAGCGACGCGCAGACGCTCGCCGTACGCCTACTCGACGGCGTTTGCGATGCCCTCGCAGATTAGGTAAACTAGACGAGTTGCTTTTGGGCAACATCACACATTGGGACGTAGTTCAACGGTAGAACTCCGGTTTTTGGTGCCGGCTGTTGGGGGTTCGAATCCCTCCGTCCCAGCCATTAAAACTGAGCGCCCTAAGCCCATAACAGCCCAGGGCGCTTTCTTGTGGGCAAGCGGAGGAATTCGAGCCCGCAAGGGTGCGGAGCTGAGGAAACGCGAAGCGTTTTCTAGCGCAGCACGCAAGGAGCGAAGCGACGCAGCGGGGCGCGGCCGCCGACCAGGCGGACGCGGAATCCCTCCGTCCCACACCAGCCAAGAGCCCCTCACGTCAAGCAAATCGAGCCAACGCCGCCAAGCGGAGGAATCCGAACCCGCAAGGATGCGGAGCGACGCAGCGGGGCGCGGCCGCCGCAGGCAGACGCGGTGCCGGCACTTGGGGACGCTCCTAAGTGCCGGCATTATAGGAACGTCCCCAAGTGCCGGCTCGGGACTATTTTCGAGGACCCTCCGAAGGACTGTGGCCAAAAAACGGCAAATATGAGTACTGTTACCGTTGTAGCTACATTATTTTCGTTAATAAAAGAAGATCTTAATGAGATTTATTCGCATCAAGGTCTTCCTTTAATGAACACTTGAGGAGATACGGCAGCTTATCTGCTCGATCGACACGTCAAATCACCTTAAATGTGGTCAAAATTACTGCTACTAAAAGAGTATCAGTACTCATATTTGATGTTTTTTGGCCACGGCTCTTTATAGACACCCTGCACAGCGACGGTGGTAGATTTCGGAACGTGTCCGTCAGCCCCGTTCCGAAAAACGAGCCGCATGCAACGGCCAAGCCACGACAGGCCCCGGGAGAGCGGGGACACCGGCTTAGGTTTATCGCGAGTTCCGCACGAACAGGAGGCCACTTAATGTGGCCTCCGTCGTG
>CAUGKA010000060.1 GCA_959599615.1 uncultured Collinsella sp.
GTGTGGCCGTAAATAGCGTCGACCCATCGCAGAGATTGGCCGCTTCCAATAATCTTCGGTGAAGATACCCGGATTTAGGAGGAGTGCTATCGGCCCATCCATAATCAAGAAGCGATAGCCCTCTGCTACTCACGCCTTTACAAGGAGATTCAACCAGAAAAAACTGAATAATAGAATCCATAACGTCGTTATGGTCATCAACCTTAACAGCCTTTATCCAGCTTGGCTTAGGTTCGACATATTCAATTTTAGTCTTATCAACAGGCTTGCGCCTCTTCTTTTCAGCCATGACGATCACCTAGACAAGAGGATTACGTTTAAAATCCCAGGAGGTTTCAAACGAATCGTAGTCCGCCTTGGAAATTGAGCGAGAGCCTTCGACGAGTGAACAGACAGTCGGTTCGGCATCCTCATCTTGGATAATCGGCAACTGACCGATTTGGCCTACCTCAAAGTTTAGAGTCGGCGACATAAAGGCCAAATCAATTTCGGCAATGGAACAGTTGCAAAAAGCCTGGATGTATCGAAGCTCGTTTGGCTCCGCAAAAAGACATGCTCCAGCTACCTCAAAAAGCATCCCTCGAGGCGCAAACCTAAAGGAGGCGAGGCTGGAAGAAATTTTAGACCAGGAAACTGCGGGCTTGAAATAGTCATTCTGGTTCTTGATCACAAAATCAGGTGTAGAGAGATAGGTGTACTTGGACAGAATTGCTTCCTTCATCTCCCGACCGTCATCAAACCAATTAACCACCTCATCGTAGTCACCCCACCACTTTCGATAGGAGCCGCCGCGAATAATCGGGAACCAACGGGAACCACTTTGCTTTGCCTCGGGCCTGCCGCCGCAATCTCGCGATGTGTTGGAAGGCACCACTTCCCACCATTTCCTCAAAAAACGGCCATTATCGCTCGTCGCCAAGCCCTGTCGCGGAGTAGCAATGGCATCGAGCCTCTTTCCTTTTGCGAACGATTCAACAAGAGCGTCGCTGGCCCAGTAGGCTATGGGAGTGCCGGGAATTTTCTTGAAGGTTTCGGCGTCGCGGCGGTAGAACCAGCCACAGTCGGGGTTTTGGATGGCCTCCAGCGCCTTGGGAGCCTGAACCGCGGGACCAGTAAAATCGGCAAGACGAACGTATCCGCCCTTATAGCCATCGATATGCGAATTGTGATAGGTAAATGTGCAGATAGGCACGGTTGCCCCTGCAAAGCCAGAATACTCGAGCTGAATGAGCGTGGTTAGGGTCTTGTCATCGATAAGCCTATTTCGAAGCTTCTCGTAGCTACCAATAAACATCCAAACAAACGGAGTCATCATTCCAACTTCGCCGTGCTCGCCAGCAAAGTCCATAATACGCACGATGAACGAAGAGAACAGGTCGCTCTTCACGTCGGGATAGTTCTTCTTGACCCACTTGGACATGAAGGGGTTAAAACTGCTGCTTCCCATATACGGAGGATTCGCAAAGGTGCAGTTAAAACGACGGGACATCTTCTCGCAGATGGCGGCAGAGTTTTCGAGCTTAGTTTTGGTCGCAGAGGCAAAAAGTTCGTCGGAACAGTTCACGGCGGCAGCCTTGAGCTCGTCGATCTCGCCCTCTGAAGGATTAAGCAGCGAGCCGATCTCACCCAAATGGCTCAGTTCCTCGGCGAGCTTCTTGTTGCCCGGCAGTTCGTCATCCCCCAGCGGAATGCTCGAGAGCACGGTAACGTCGGCGCGCACTGCGCGCTTGAAAAAGCGACGATCGTGCTCGCGGGCGCACATGGCAAGCGCCAGCTCCGCGATCTGCGCCGCACGGGAATCGATTTCCATGCCCGCAAGGTTTTTAGTAAGAATGAGCTCGGGGATCTCGCGCTCACGATAGCCGCGCTCCTCGTACATATGGAAGAGCAGCTCAAACGCGTAGACCAAGATATGGCCCGAGCCGCATGCGGGGTCGCAGAGGGTTATCTCCTCGGGACTCGAGATGCGGATGAAGTCCTCGTGCTCAGCATCGGGCTCAATGTAGTACTCCATGCGCTCGCGCAGTGAGCTCCCGGGATTGTTGAGCATCCACAGACGGCCGAGCGAGTTCTCGACCATGTAGCGCACGATCCACTCGGGCGTGAAGAGCTGCGTGGCGGGCGCGATGTCCGCCGCCGCTGCTTTGCGCTTGGACTTGAAGAACTCGTCTTTAACGTCAGCGTTGTAGTACTGATACATCCAGCCCAGAACGGTCACGCCCTCGCGCCAGTCCTCGTCAGTGAGGACCGCGTTGAGTTTGCCCACCACGCCGTCGGCCATCATGAGGCCCTGGGGCAACAGCAGCTCCATGGCACCGCCCACGCGTTCAAAGACCCCTGGCAGGCAATCGGCAAGTTCCTCGCTCTGCGCCACAAACAGATAGCGCCACAGCGGTTCGTCGGAACCCGCCATTTTGAGTTCCGCCACGCGCTCGGGGTCGGCCGTGGAAATCTCCACGTCCAGGGCGTTCTCCACGGCCTCGCTACCATGGCTGCCGTCCGCACGACTTAGCATGCGCATGCGGCTGGGGAGCCATCCGCGTGCATCCATGAAGCGAATGGCCACGATGCGGTTGAACCAGGTGTAGGCAGAACGGTCGCAGAGCGCGTCATGGCCTTCTGCAGTCTGCAAGCGCAACAGCTCGTCGCGCTGCTCAACCTCGAGCGGGTTCAGAGGCTGGCCGTTGACGGTCTCAGACCCAACGGGTGCGGGTGCAGGTTCGGTGATGCCGTAGCGCACCATCTGTGCCTCCACGCCTTTGATGAGCTCCGTGCGGGCCCAGGTGCAGAAGCTCTTAAGATCAGAATCATTCATGGTTGATGAGCCTTTCTAAACGCCATAAGCCACCGGTGCGCGCTTTGGCACCGGTGGCTCCGCGGGTTAGTTAATACGGATCTCGTCGTTTGCAGCGAGCGCCTGCATAAGGCGGGCTCGCAGGTCGTCCACGTAGCGCTCCACGTCCTCTGCGGTTGTGAGACGACTCGGCTTCGCCAGGTCGGTGCGACGCACGGTCTTGACCTTGCGCTGGGGCTTGGGCACGGGCACGGAACCTGGTGTTGCAGCGCCTTTGTTGGTGATCTTCTTGACCACCTCGCCCGTGCTGGTGACCTCGGTGGAACGGCGCTCGTTTTCCATACGTTCGCGTGCGGCGTCCACGGCGTCGTATATCTTGTTGGCCGCCGTGATGGTCCAGCTTTCCCAGTTTGCCGCGAGGGCGTTAAGCTCGTTGAGGCTCTGGACGCCGTGGGCGCGGTTCTTGAACGGCTCGTACTTGGTGTTGGCGTCCGCTATGGCATCCTTGGCCTGCTTGACAAAACCCTCTTGGCTCTCGGCCTGCTTTTGCAGGTCCTGCAGGTCGTTCTCGATGCGATGCAAGAACTCGTTGCGGCGCATGCCCAGGAGTTTTTTAACGTCTTCCTCGACGGGCGCCATCAGCGGCTGCAGGTCTTTGATGCGGCCGTAGGGCTTGGGGTCTTTGAGAATCTCACGCACCTTCGCCACGTTCTCAACCGCGCTGGGAATGTCGTCGGAGGCGTACTCGATGCCCTCCGTGCGACTCAAGAACTCCTTGGCGTGGTCAAACGTTGCGCGCTGGTTGGAATCGAAGAACTCAGTCACCCTGTCAAAGTCCTCCTTGGCATCGAGCAGGCGGTCCTCGTGCTTGGTGAACGTGGTCAAGAACGCCTCGGCCTCGTTCTTGTCCTTAAGGACGTCGGCTGCCTCCGAGCGCATCTTCTCGCACTCGCCCTCACCGGGATACGGGTAGGCCGGTTTGATGCCCGTGTAGTAGTCGCGCGCCATAGCAAGGCACGTCTCGCGCAAACCCTCAAGATGCTCCTTGAGCTCGGCCACAAGCTTATCCTCGTTGGAGGGTACGGTCTTGAGGTCAAATAGGTCGCGCATAAGCTCGCCCGTGGCGCGCAGCAAACGGTCGCTCATGCGCACGCGAAGGCGCACTTGGGCCTTATCGGCATCCTTGCGCAGGAGTGCCACCATGCGGCTGTCGTTAGCTTGGACCGTCTGGCCGCCAAACAGCACCTGCGCGCGCTGCTCCACCACAAGTTGCGCCACCACATTGGCGATGTCGACCTCGCGCCAGCCAAAGGGCCTTTGCTGGTACTGGCGCTGGATATCGCCCATAGCGGTATCCAGATGGCGCTGATGCTGCACCTTGAGGTAGTCCTCGACCTCCTTGAGCGCACGCGTGTTGCCCGCGTCCATGCCATCGAGACCCGCTTGAACGTTGCCCGCCAGCGTGGAGCGGATATCGGAATCGTCCTCAACCGGCGCGCCGATGTAGCCAGCCTTTTCAAAAACAACGTCACACAGTTGCGCGAGCACCTGCTCAAAAACCTGGGCGGGTTTGGTGGCGCGAACCTCAACCATGCGGCCGTTGACCGCGCAACGTGCATGGAGCACAGCCTCGCTCAAAAGGGCATCGGCCTCTTTTTCGTTATAGGCTGCCTCGCGCATTTTTGCCTCGACAATCTGGCGGGTACTCGGCGGTAGCTCCTGCAGATTGCGCGTCTGGGCGTACATGCGAATCTTAGCGGCGTTGACGAGTGGGGCCCAATAATCCACCTCGTCGCCCAAGGCCACGATGGCCTTATCCACTGATTTCAATGCTAGCTCGGCATCGTCCGCGCGTGCCAAGTCGCCGGCCATGGTCACCACGGAGAGTTCCATACCACCCTTGCTGGATCCATGAATCGAGCCATCCACGTAGCGGTCAAAGGGGAAGTCATTAGGATCGCGATGGAACTTGTACGCATTGTAGATACTGTCGAACAGGCGCTTCTTGATGTACTCGATCACCTTCGCGTTGTCGATCGGGGTCCGCGCAATCTCCTGTGCAATTTCCTGCTCCTCGTCGGTGAGGAAGCTATAGGTATCGCCCTGGCGTGACACGTAGTTCTCGCGCTCCAAACGGGCGAGGGATTCCTTGACGCGGTCCTTGAGGGCGCGCTTGTCCACGTCGAGGCTATCGATCATGAGGATGGAGATGTTCTCGACCGTGGCCTTGACGTAGCCGATGTAACGAATCAGGTACAGGAGCTTGAGCACCTGAACGTCGTAGGGTTCAAGGCCCTCCGCGTTCTCGGCCGCACGGACCGCACGGTCAACCACCTGGCTGATGCCGTGCTCAAGATCTTTGGAGATAGTGTCGAAGAAGCGCCAGAACGGCACGAGCGCACCGGTCTGGTCATGCTGGATGACCTGAGCGCTCTCCTGGAATGCGCTCAGCATGGAGCGCTCGCCCGTGGACATGTGCTTGGCCTTGACACCGTGCTTGCGCACCTCGGTCATCACGTCGGGCAGGAGCTTAAACTGATAGCCCACAAACGGGTAGCTGGCCACAAAATCCTTGGAGTTGGCATAGCCGGCAAGGTCGGAGCGCGAGCCACCCTCAAAGGTAAAGTTGTTTTTGAGCACGGCGGTGTCTTGCTCGTAGACCCGTGCAAGCATATCGGCCGCCGGCGCGGTCTTCTCGAGCACACGGCGCTGGATGACCTCGTCCACGCTGGAACTGGAAAGCAAAAGGCGGGTATTGAAGCGGCCTTGAATCTTTGAAAAGTCGTTGCCCACGGGCAGACTCAGGTTGTCGATGGCCTCCTGGCTCGTGACCATCACCCACACGCGGCCACCGCAGGCGGCACCCAGCTCCTCGACGATGGTCTGAAGGCTCAGCATAAGGCTTGGGTCCTGGTCGTTTGTAATAAACTGACCCACCTCATCGACCATAAAGAGCAGGCGGAAGTTGCCGCCGTGGGCCGCTGCCTGAGCGTCCACGTAGTCCTTGACCTTTTTGGCAAAGACATCAGGGGCCAAAACCTCGTCCTCAGAACCCTCGAGCCAGTTCCATGCGGCCTTTTCGCTCATGCCGAGCACGCTCTGCAGCACCTCGACGACGTCGTCCTCAAAGTAGCTGTAGGTGTCGCGGGTCTGGAGCCAGGACTCGCCGTTGACGCGCTCAAAGGCCTCGCGGAACTCCTGGGTCTTGCCCAGGGAATCGATGTGATCCTCGAGCTTTGCAAGCTTGAGGTCCTCGCCGTAGAAGCCGCGTGCCTCGTAGAACATGCGCTCAAAGCCGCGAAGCAGCGCCGTGGGAGCCGTATCGCCCTGCTTCCACTGGCCCGCCTTGCTATCGATGTTAAAGAGGATGGCTTGCGTGGGCACCGAGCAGGCGCGCTCCATGGCAGCCGCGACCATGGGGTCGACGATCTTGCCATCAAAGTAGCGGATGGCGCTCTTACCGCCAATCTGGCGATTCTCGAGCAGGTAGCTCAGCATCTTGAGAAAGTGCGATTTACCGGAACCGAAGAAGCCGCTGATCCACACGCCGATCTTGTCGGTGCGCACATCGATGGCATCGCCGTAGGCCTTGAAGAACGTTGCAAAGTGCCTCTGCAACTCGCGCGTCACCACGTACTCGTCAAGCTCCTGGCGGATGGACCCATCTTTTGAATCCTGGACCTTGACCACGCCGTTGATGGAGCGGTTGATGTCTTTAGCAAAGAGGTCGCGAATGATCGTGTTGTCCATGGGTGCTCCTTTGGGTTTGGGAACGTTATGGCAAAGGGTTGTTACCGGCGGCAGGGACTTGCCTGCGGGAAGCCGTGCTTACGAGATATCGATGGCGCGGTAGTAGTTGTCGGCCGGCAGACGGTTAAAGAGCTGGAAAGAAGAGCCGTTGAAACTGCCCGGATAGGCGGCGACCACAGGCAGGTCGGAAAAATCGACTTGCATGCAGTCGAGAAGGGTGTGAATACGAAAAAAGGGATAGACCTCGCCGGCACCGGTCAGAAGAATGACGTCGCCAGGTGCATGAGGTTCGGTTTGCTCGAGGATGAACGCGGCGATCTTCTCGGGCGAACAAAACTTGGCCACGTCCTCAAGCACACGCTGGGTGCCGCGGCGCTCCTCTTGGCGCGGAATGGCCTTGAGGACACGGCGCTTTTCGAGGATCGCCAGCACGGCGTCGTAGAGGTTTACGACCTTGAGCGTGCACGGGAGCTTGCCGGCCTCGGCATCGAGCACAAGGGTGTCAAACAACGCGCGCGCCTCAAACTCAAGCGCGGGGTCATAGCAAAAGGTGTGGAAGCCGATCTCATTGCCTATGCCCTTGTTGGCCAAAAAGTTCTCGCTACACAGGCACTCGCGCAGAAGCTGGGCGCGGCGCTCAAATTCCTGACAGGCGTGCTCGAAGCGGGCATGCGCCGCCACGACGCTCTGGCGGGAATGGATGCCGATATTGGTGGTGAGATCGGTCGCCGGGGTGATAGCAGGGTCGACGGTACTGTAGACGGGAGCCACGCTACATCACCGCCCTGCCGGTAAGGGCCGCGATAAGCGGCTGCTCGCCCAGCTGCACCAGAGCCTGCTCAACATCGGGATCGAGGAAGAGCGGGGAAAGGCGTTCGGACTCCGGACCCATGCCCTCGCCGATAAGGCCGGCATGGCGGAGCGTCTGACGAAGCGAGCCTTTGATGCGCGTGACCGTGGACTCGGTCCAGCGGGCGGCGTCCGGATACTCCGTGGTAAAGCGCGTCATAAAGGCGTTGAGGTCAACCGCCGTAAAGGCATAATCAAAGTTTTGCAGGCGCTCCCCTACCTCGACGAGCACGAGCTCGCGCACGATGTCGTAGCGGCAGATCATGCTGTAGAAGATGGTCTGGTCCGCCTGCGTGGGAGTGCCGGATGCCATAAGGCTGGTTAGGGATGATGCGGCCTCGACGGCGGTATTGGGGTCGATGCCGCGCGCGGCGCATGCGGCGTCCGTGGGCACCATGGCGTCGAGGCGGCGAAGGCACACGGTCGCGCGGTTAGCGACCATGCGCTCCGCGGGATATTGAAAGAGGTTATCGCTCTTTACGCGTACAATGACCTGATCGTCGCTTGCGCCCTGTGCGCGCAGGGCAGCGACGATGCGCATCTCATGCGGGAGGAATTGCTCGCGGGTGAGCACCCCCCCCCGAACGCTTTTTGTGGTTACATCCACAGTGCACGCTCCAAGGGTGTCAAAGGCTGTCATAAGTGCGCCGCAGCCCAGCAGGCAGGCGCGGCGCACATGACAATAATCATACCTGTTGGTAAAAAAGTTACCACGCCCAGAGTGTCAAATGTTGAGCAACAAAATTAAATCCGGTTAACGGTTATTTTCGCAGCTCAGCAGCTTTGACGAGATCGCCCCAAATCACACTTGGCAGATAAACGCGCGGCTACCCCACCTGGGCAGACAAAGTGCCCGACAGCCCCCAGCCAAAACTTGAGGTGCCGTACGTACGTTTTAGGCCCAATGGCTGGCAAATACAATCAGCATAGGGTTATTAACCCTCCCCCATGTAACCATCCTGTAAATCATAGCGGCGCAGTCGAGTTTTACCGTGATGCGGTCGCGCCTGGCGCTCCACTGTGCTAAAGTATCCCGAACGTCCAAACGACTACGAGGGGGAACTAGAAGATGGCACGTGTGCACAACTTCTCAGCTGGCCCGGCCGCACTGCCTACAAGCGTGCTCGCCGAGATCGCCGACGAGATGATGGACTACCGCGGTTGCGGCATGTCCGTGCTCGAGATGAGCCATCGATCTGGCATGTACCAGCAGATCATCGACGACGCCGAGGCAACCCTGCGCCGTCTGCTGAGCATCCCCGATAACTACCGTGTTCTGTTTTTGCAGGGCGGCGCCACGCTGCAGTTTGCGGGCATCCCGATGAACCTCATGCGCCGCGGCCGCGCCGGCTACGTCGTGACCGGCAACTTTGCCAACAAGGCGTACCAGGAGGCCGCCAAGTACGGCGAGGCCGTGCTGCTCGCGAGCTCCAAGGACACCAATTTCGACCGCATTCCCGCCATGGCCGACGTCAACGCGCGCATTGCCGCCGAGGCCGCGGGCGACGGGCTCGACTACGTCTACATCTGCCAGAACAACACCATCTTTGGCACCATGTACCACGAACTGCCCGATTGCGGCGACGTACCGCTGGTCGCCGATGTCTCGAGCTGCTTTCTGTCGCAGCCGCTCGACGTCGAGCGCTACGGGCTCATCTACGCCGGCGCTCAGAAAAACGCCGGCGCCGCGGGCGTGACCGTGGTCATCGTGCGCGACGACCTGATTGCCGATGGCCCCGCCTTTGCGCAGACGCCGCAGTACATGGACCTTAAGACCCAGGCCGCCAAGGGCTCCATGCTCAACACCCCCAACACCTTTGGTATCTACGTATGCGGCAAGGTGTTCCGTTGGGTTGAGCAAACCGGCGGACTTGCCGCCATGGCCGAGCGCAACCGGGCCAAGGCCGACCTGCTCTACGACCTGCTCGAAAACAGCAAACTATTCCACGGCACCGCGCAGGCAGACAGTCGCTCCATCGCCAACGTCACGTTCCGTACCGGCGATGCCGACCTCGACGCGGCCTTTGTCGCAGGCGCGGCAGAGCACCAGATTCAAAACGTCAAGGGCCATCGCCTCGTCGGCGGCATGCGCGCCAGCGTGTACAACGCCGTCACCATGGATGACGTGCAGGCACTGGCCTCGTACATGAAGGACTTCGAAGCACAGCATAGTTTGAGTCCGCGATCTAACTAGCCCGCAACGCGCGGGCCGACCAGCCACTTCAAACCACTTGTTTTAGACAAACCCGCTAAGGAGTTTTTCATGCGCAAGATCAAAACCATCGACGACATCACCAAGGACGGCAAGGTCGAGTTTGGCGAGGGCTACGAGTTTGTGGGCACCGCCGAGGAGGCAGACGCCATCCTGATGCGCTCCACCGATCTGCACGGCTACGAGCTGCCCGAGGGCATTCGCGCCATCGCCCGCTGCGGCGCCGGCGTCAACAACATCCCCGTCGAGGAGTACGCCAAGAAGGGCGTCGTCGTCTTTAACTCCCCCGGCGCCAACAGCAACGCCGTCAAGGAGCTCGTCCTGGGTATGCTGGTGCTTTCGAGCCGCGGCGTGGTGCAGTCGATGAACTGGGTGCGCGACAACGCCGACGACCCTGAGATTCAGGTCGATGCCGAGAAGGCCAAGAAGGCCTTTGTGGGCCGCGAGCTCAAGGGCAAGCGCATCGGCGTCATCGGCCTGGGCAACGTGGGCTCCAAGGTCGCCAACGCCTGCGTCGACCTGGGCATGGACGTCTACGGCTACGATCCGTTCATTTCCGTCGAGCACGCATGGGTGCTGAGCCGCGAGGTGCAGCGTGTGGGCACGCTCGAGGACCTGTGCCGCGGCTGCGACTACCTCACCGTGCACGTGCCCAGCAAGGCAGACACCATCGGCATGATAAGCACCGAGCAGATTAACCTGCTGGCCCCGGACGCCGTGCTGATCAACTACGCACGCGAGACCATCATCGACGAAAACGCCGTCGTCGCCGCCCTGCGCGAAGGCAAACTGAGCTGGTTTAGCTGCGACTTTGCCACGCCCAAGACGGT
>CAUGKA010000061.1 GCA_959599615.1 uncultured Collinsella sp.
TTCGACAAGATCGAAGACGAGTATGGCGACATCATCGTCGAGGAGTACGCCAAGCGCGAGAAGCGCCTAGCCTACGAGAAGGAGCATCCTGCAGGAGGCCTGGTGGCCGGCGTCAAGCGCACGGCAAAGAAAATCGCTAGCAAGCTGTAACTGTAAAGGTGCTTTTGAGCGTTTAACCCGTACGGCGGGTCCGAGCAGATTCGGGCCCGCCGTCTTTTTCTTTCGTTACTCGGTAAAGGCGTTGCCGACGCTCTGGCCGCCAACATACGTCTCGACGAGGGTGAGCTCATGGTCGAACACGACAAAGTCGGCGTCGCGACCCGGCATGATGCTGCCGCACTTATCCTCGATGTGTGCAGAGCGAGCAGGCACCTCGGTTGCCATGCGAATGGCGATATCGGCGCTGGCGATGCCCCAATCGACAATGTTCTTGACGCCCTGGGCAAGCGTGAGCACCGAGCCGGCAATGCTCTTGCCGTCAGCGAGCCAGCACAGGTTGTCCTTCATGATGACGTCCATGCCACCACTGGTGTAGCTGCCCTCGGGCATGCCGCCGCAACCCAGGCAGTCGGTGATGAGCACCGTGTGCTGCCAGCCCTTTGCCTGCAGCAGCGCCTTGATGGCGGCAGGGTTTACGTGCTTGCCGTCACAGATGATCTCGGCGTAGGTATCGGGCGTGGACATGGCTGCACCCACGACACCGGGCTCGCGGTGATGCAGCCCGCGCTGGCCGTTATAGGTATGCGTAAAGCAGCTGGCACCGGCGTTGATGGCGGCGATGCACTCATCGTAGGTGGCGTCGGAGTGACCGATGCTGGTCACCACGCCCTTGGCGTTCAGAGCAGCCGCATAAGCAGCGGCACCGTCGCGCTCGGCCGCCATGGCGCTCTTAACGATGCGACCGCCCGCAGCCTCCTGCCACTGATCAAAGACCTCCTCGGAGGGATCGATAAGATAAGCGGGGTTCTGCGCGCCCACATGCTTCATGGTAAAGAAGGGGCCCTCCAGGTAGATGCCCTGAATGCGGGCACCGCAGAAGTCGGGGCCGCGACCCTCGTCCGCCTGAGCGATGGCGGCGCAGGCGTCCTTGATCTGCTCGACGCCATCGGTGAACGTCGTGGGCAGCCAGCTGGTGGTACCGCGACGGGCGAGCTCAGTCGAGCTGATATCGATACCCTCGGGGTCGTTATCGGTAGTTGAGTGGTTGTAGAAGCCATGGATGTGGGTATCGACCATACCCGGTGCGATCCACGATCCCGTGTAGTCCTTGATCTCGCAAGAGGGCTCGTCGGCCTGCCAGGCGCCAAAGACGCCATCCTCGACCATGAGATAGCCGCCCAGCTGCGGGCCCGCCGGCAAGAAGAACTTGTCAGCCTTAATTGCGTACGTGCTCATATGCACTCCTTGCTTCTAAAGCAGTTGACTGTGGTGATGCTTATACCCGGTCCACGTAATAACAAAAAGCGCCCGCCCGCCGTTATGAGCGGACGGGCGCCCTTACAGGGGGACGCGATTAAGCGGTGAAGGGGTGAATCGTCACGCCCTTAACCACGCGGTTGACCGTACCGGTGGGGCTCGGCGTGTCGGGCGTGTTGCCCACGCGCACGGAGTTGAGCAGGCTGATGGCCTGGGCAAACATCACGAACGGCAGAGCGAGGTAGCCCTCGGGGAGTGCCTCGTAGCCCTTAAAGGTGAAGGACTCGCCCTCGTAGACGGTAGCGCCATCCTGCTGAACGGCAACGGTGTGCTGAGCGATCTTGTCGCCACCGATCTCGTTGAGGATGTCGATATCGTACTGACGGGTGTAGGCGTCGTTGTTGACGAACACGAACACGAGGGTCTTGTCGTCGACGAAGGACTTGGGTCCGTGACGATAGCCCATGGAGGTGTCGTAGGAAGTAGCGACCAGACCGTGAGCAAGCTCGAGGATCTTGAGCTGGCTCTCCTGGGCAAGGCCACCGAAGGAGCCGGAACCCAAGTACGTCACGCGGTTGAAGTCGCCAGCGAGGTAGTCGGCAACCTCGGACTCGCGAGCGATGACCTCCTCGCCCATCTTGGCGATGGTCTCGACCCACTCGGCCTTCTGCTCGTCGGAAGCCTCGTCAAAGATGAGGGTAGAGAGCAGGGTCATGCAGGTGTAGGAGCCGGTCATGGCGAAGCCCTTGTCGTTGGCGCGCGGAATGAGCAGCGTCAGCGCATTGGGGTCATCAGCGGACTCGACGGCGAGCTTGCCCTCGGGCGCGCAGGTGATGTTGAGGAACTTGACGTTGTGGACGAGCTCCTTGGCAACGGCAACGGCGGCAAGGCTCTCGGGGCTGTTGCCAGAGCGGGCAAAGGAAACCACGAGCGTGGGATCCTCAGCGCGCAGGAAGTCGCGCGGGGCGCTCACGATGTCGGTCGTGGCGATGGGCTTAAAGTCGTAGAGATCAGTGTTGCCGGCGTGACGCAGATACGGGGCGCAGGTATCGCCAACATAGTCGGACGTACCGGCACCGGTGAAGACAACGGACAGACGGCCCTCGCCCATAGCACGAGCCTCGGTAAGGAAGGCCTCGATGGCCTCCTTGTTCTCGCGATAGATGTTGAGCGTATCACGCCAAAGCTCGGGCTGCTGAGCAATCTCGGCCGTGGTGATCTGGGCGCCGAGCTCGGTGAGCTCCTCGACACTCTTCTCGAACATTTCTAATACCTCTCTCTAGAAGTAATCCTCTGACGTGCAATTATACACTTCGGTTGGTTATCTGGTAGTAACCAGTTAAATGCAAAGAATCACCATATGGAAACGATGCGGACACTAGTTGCTACGCTGGTGGTAAACCTTGTATTTAAACTGATCGGCACGAGCAACCGAGAGTGTATACTCCACAACCTCGTTTGACTCGTTATACGTAGTCCTGACCAAATCGAGCACAGGCGAGCCCTCGACAATTCCCAAAAGGTGGGCGTCGGTGGGACGGGCTATGCTCGCATAGAACTCCTCTTCGGCCACACGTATCTTTTGCTGAAAGTCTTGCTCAATCACATCGTAAAGCGGCTTGCGCTCCAGCAGCGGTCGCTTTAGGGACAGAAACTGACGAACCGGTAGATAGCTGCGTTCGACCATCATGGGCATGTTGTCGGCAGAACGAAGGCGCTTGAGCTTAAAAATGCGATCACCGATACGTAATCCCATATGCTCGGCCAGATTCTTATCGGCCTCCATCTCGCAAAAATCGAGAATCGTGGTCTCGGGGTCGCGACCCATCGCGCGCATCTGCTCGGTAAAGCTGTAGGACTGCATAAGATTGGTTGCCTTTGCCGAACGGTCGGTCACAAAGGTACCGCGACCGTGCTGCCGAACCACCAGTCCTAAACGCTCCAGTTCCTGCAGAGCCAGGCGTACCGTAGTGCGCGAGAGACCATAGCGCTCCGAAAGTTCGCGCTCGGAAGGAATCATGTCACCGGCGCGATATTCATGGTCAATCTTTTCGGTCAGAATATCGACCAGCTGATCGTACAGCGGTTGCTTGCGCGCTCCGATCGCCATCCTATCCTCCCTTTTGCTCAAACTAGGCTACTACCTTGGGTGTTTAGCATTATCTGTCTGCCACACCCGAATCATCAAGAAAACAAAAGCCGCGCGCTCTTTCGAGCACGCGGCTTTTAACATACACATGGCTTAAGGGGTCGGGGTGTGAGCCGCGTAGGGACACACCCCTCAAGCTAGAGCCTTACCAGATGCTCGGCCAGAGACCAAGCGGGCCAGCGCCCAGGATGCCCAGGACGAAGAGCAGCAGAATGCCCTTGGTCGGGGTCCAGCTGTGCTTAGCGAACATGTAGTAAAGCAGCAGCGTAAGCATAAGCGGGACGAGCTTCGGGACGATGGTGTTGAGGGTGTCGGCAACAGAGAAGTTGACCGGATCCTCGGTGACGGTGCCGTAGGTAACGGACTCCATGCCGTTGCCCAGATCGGTGACGCCGCACTCGACAGCGTTGCCGTCGGCATCGGAAGCGGTGAGGGCGTTGCCGTCCTCATCGGTCATGGCGATGGTACCGGCCTCAGCGGTCTCGGTATCGATGCCCTCCATACCGGTGAAGTTCTCGGCCTCCTTCTCGGAGACGATCACGGTAGTAGCGGAGAGGCCACGGGTGGTGCCGTTGGGGATCTGGAGGTTGATCTGGGTGCCACCCATGGTGACGACCAGGCAACCGACGACGAAGACGCCCATAATGGAAGCGGCACGCGTGAAGGCCTGCATGTTGGCAGTCAGAGCGTCAATAGCGCTGGTGCCAAGCTTGTAGGACCAGTTCATGAGCCAGAAGCGCAGAGCGAACTGGACGACGTTGAAGATCACCAGGAAGATGATCGGCGCAGCGGCGTTGCCGTTGATGGCCATGTTGGAGGTGATGCCGGCCGTGATAGGCACGAGCGTCAGCCAGAACAGGGCGTCACCGATACCACCGAGCGGGCCCATTGCGGCGACGCGGACGGCGCGGATCGTGGGGATGTCAACCTTGTTCTGCTCGAGCGAAAGCACGATACCCATAACAAAGGTGACGAGGAACGGGTGGGTGTTGAAGAACTCCAGGTTGTGGCTCATGGAAGCCGCGAGGTCGTTCTTGTTGGTGTGGATCTTCTCCAGACCGGGGATGATGGAGTAAAGCCAGCCAGCGGCCTGCATGCGCTCGTAGTTGAACGATGCCTGCAGGAAGCAGGAGCGCCAAGCCATCTTGTTGAGGGTCTTCTGGTCGAGCTGCGGAGCAGGAGTGAGATCCTCGTAGTGCTCCGGGATCACATACTCATTAGATGCCATCTTCGAAGTCACCTCCGTCAGAAACAGCTGCACCCTTCAGCTCGGTCTGCTGCTGGAAGTCCCAGAAAGCGATGCCGAAGCCGATGAGAGCGAGGATGAGCAGGGCAGGGGTTGCCAGAGAATCGTTGGCAACGGTGATGAGCGCGAGGCCAAAGCCCATGAGGAAGAAGCCCCACATATCGCGGTTCATCATAACCTTGAGCAGGACGGCGAAGCCGACGAAGCGCATCATGCCGCCTGCAGCGGACAGACCGGTCTGCAGCCAAGTCGGGATGGCGGAAGCGATGGTCTGACCGATGGTAGCGCCAGCGATGAAGAACAGGGTGACGACGACAGCGAAGATCAGGCCGAGCAGAGCCATGGCGAAGTAGTTCAGACGCTCGATGCCCTTGGTGTCAGCGTTATGAGCCATGTTGTCCGCGGAGGACATGAGGGGCGACATAAGCGTGAAGACCAGGGTAACGCCGAGCTGACCAAGCAGAGCGAACGGAATGGCAAGGCCGACTGCCGCGTTGGGCTCGAGGCCCGTAGCGATAGCGAGAATGGCTGCCATGATACCGCCGATGACGGCGTTAGGCGGCTGAGCGCCTCCGATCGGCATGTTGCCGATCGTCATGAGCTGATAGGTACCACCCACGAGAAGACCGGTGTTGAGGTCGCCAAGGATAAGACCGATGACGGCGCCGGTGACGATGGGCTGATAGAGAGACTCGAGGAAGTTGAACTGGTCGATTGCCGCGACGAACGTGACGATGAAGACCAGAGCGACCTGGATGATCGAGTATTCCATCTTGCTCCTCCTTTCAAAATGTATGTACGCACTTTGGATATCACGTACAGAACGTCAGGGTTTCAATCCTGACAACGTGGATCACGAGGATTACGAGAAGAGCTTGCTCGTGTCCTCAACAGGCGTGCTCGGAACGCGCCTGATCTCCAACTCCACCCCCAATTCCTGCAGCTCTTTAAACGCAGCGACATCCTCGTCGTTAACTGCGACGGAGGTGGCGACTTGGCGCTTTCCTTCCGACATGTGCATGTTGCCGATGTTTACCTTCTTTATAGGCACACCGCCCTTGACGAGCGTAAGCACGTCTTCCGGTGTTTCGGCCACGATGAAGATCTTCTGGCGCGGGCTCGCCTTGCCAATGACGTCGATGGTCTTCTGCAGGGAGAAGAAACGCGTAGCGACGCCGGCGGGAGCGGCCATCTTCATGAGGTTCTGGCGCATGGTGTTGGTCGACACATCGTCGTTGGCGACGAGGATGAGGTTGGAGCCCAGGGTGGAGTTCCACTGGGTAGCGACCTGACCATGGACCAGTCGGTTATCGATGCGGGTAAGAAGAATGTTGGGTTCTGCCATGTTGATCAGCTTCCTTTCGTTATTTGCTGACGACAGTTACTTGATCTCCTGAATCGCGTAACGCGAAACATCTACGACGGCACCGGATCGGACTTTGATCTGGACCTTTTCGCCTTCGATGCCCTTGACGGTTCCGTAGATACCGCCGGCGAAAAGAACCTCCTGACCCGGCTTGAGCTCGGTGTGCAGCTCCTTGAAGTACTTCTGCTTCTTCTTCATGTTGATTTGCGACCAGATGGTGTAAATCAAGCCCATGATGACAAGCAGGCCTAAAAGGGCGACCGAGGAGCTCAGGACGTTGGCTCCGAAATCGGCCATTAGATGCCGTCCTCGTCGCCGAAGATATCCTCTTCGTCGGAGCCGGCAACGGATGCGACCGTCTGGGCGGTGACGCCCGTCTGACCAACGGTCACGGCCTGCTCGCCAAGCTCGGCGAGCGTGGCGTTACCGCGGAGGAACAGAAGCTCAATAACCATGGGAAGGTTGGTGCCAGTCAGAACCTCGACGTTGTCGACATCCTGGGCAATCATCATCGACTGATTGAACGGAGTACCACCGAGCAGGTCGGTAAAGACGAGCACGCCATCGCACTCCTCGCGCATGGCGGTAATAGCGGCGCGGAGATCCTCACCGTAGGAAGCAGCCTGGTCGCCCTCAAAAGGAACGACGGTAAAAGCGGGCTGATCGCCGGCAACCATAGCGATAGCACTTGCAAGGCCGGGTGCGAACTGTCCATGACCGGTAAGAATAAAGCCAACCATTCAAATTTCCCTTCCGAAGGTGTGTACGATCTGAGTCCGATAATTTTCGGAAGCCAGCGGGCGCTCGCCCTTAAAGCTTCTTAGAAAGCGTTCTTTGAAGACCAGTGGTTTCTAAACTGGTAGTAACCACGTGACGTGTTGTTGTCACTATATCACCCCAGAAGAGGTCGCTTTCGCTGATTCATACAGTAAAACGTTTTTGCACCGTTCACGGTGATAAATCGACCGTTTACCGCTCATTAACACTTCTACCTGCAGTTTTGAAACCGTTTCGAAATGCTTTGGCAATCGATCACAACTATTTTCGTGTCTAAACAACACAGGGTGGCTAAATATAGCGTGTAGAAAAAGTGCAGGTCATTGTGAAGATTTGTGAATTGGTCTTTTTGACTTAATACCAGTTAGAACCAGTTTAGAAATTATCGGTGAACGGTAGTTTTCGACCGTTCACCGGAGAATTTCAATCGTTTGCAGCCTTTTTCCTAGATGAATTGGGGAGACTCGATGAAGCACTTGCGCGGTTGCAGGGTATTTCAATACTCGTCCATCCCCCGCGTTCCAAACTCCCATTCCCTGAATATGCCATAGCTCTCGCTATTCGTCTCACAAACATTACTTACTCTAATCTGTAATTGTTTATCGTTTATCATTAAGTATGATATAAGATACAAGTATCATCCAAGACATTGGTTGGAGGAGCTATGATCCGCTGGAACGTATCCAAATCGAATGAAGCCATCGACCGTGAACAGGCAATAGCCAAACTGAGGAAGCTCACTCGCTACTGCAAATGGGGCACAATCTGCACCATCGTGGCGCTCGCTCTGGCACTCCTCGCAGTCATTGCAATCGAAGATCTAGTCATATTGCCTAGCCTCTCCCAAGGGTTCTGTCTCCAATCCGTAGAGCTTGAGGCTAGCGAAGGGCCAATTCTCGCTCTCGTCGGCACCAATGAACAGACTCCTCTTATGCTTGTCGCGCACGACGGTCATACTGCCATAGGGAGCGCCATGATGGCATGCCTCGCGCTTGCCATCGCGCTAAGCGCATACAGGTTTTTCTCCGCCATTGAAAAGGCGGGCAGGCCCTTTGACCTCGAATGCATCCGCATACTACGTCAAATAGGACATTTGTTCCTTATTGGCGGCGCTGCCGTGAAACTTTTTGGTGCCATAGTCACAGGGCTGATACTCTCAGGATTTGGCGGTAGCTTTACGGATGCGCTTGGCGGGCAGCATCTCGACCTCTCTATGCTCTTTGCAGGCGTAATTATTAGCCTGATTGCCAGCATCTTCCAGTACGGGTGTATCCTGCAAAAACAAGATGACGAGTTGCTCTAGGGGGAATCCATGATTATTCTGCGGCTCGACCGCATGCTTGCCGAACGCAAGATTTCATCCAAAGAGCTTGCGGAACGCGTGGGTATCTCCCAGGTCAATATGTCGCGCATCAAGACGGGCAAGGTTTCTGCCGTGCGCTTTTCAACTCTTGACGCGATATGCCGGGCACTCGACTGCCAACCGGGCGATGTACTGGAATATATGCCTGACGATGAAGCCGATAACCTCTTTGGACTTAAAGATTAATAGACATAATATAGCCACCAGCGCCTAAACGCAATAAGCCCGCTAGAACGACATCCGTTCTAGCGGGCTTAATCAGATATATCAGCTTCGCGCTCGGTAGCTCGGGCAAATCTTACGCAAACAGGCCGTAGATGCTGATGTTGGCCTTGGCGTACAGGCCGTTGGCATACTCGGTCCACTTGGAGCTGGCGCTCGAAGCCTGCGAAGAATACTGCTGGTAAGCAGTGTAATAGGCAGTCATGGCCTGCTTATAGGTGGCGCTATCGGCGGTAAAGGCATCGTCGGCGAAGGTCTTAGCATAGGTGCTGTCGGCGTCCTTCCAGGTGCCCTTCGAGCTATCCCACTCGTCGCCGGCAAGTTTGATGATGTAGTCGGCGTAGTCCTTGCTCGCGGTCTCCTCGTTGCCGTCAGCAGGCTCGGTCGGGGCGGTCGGCATGCTTGCGGAGCTATCGCCCACCTTCTTCTTGTAGAGCTTTTGCAGCGTCGCGGACTGACGGACGATCTGCTTGGCCTGGTCCTTGGACACGCCGTACTGCGTGGCCATGGTCTTGTAGTCCGAAGTGCCGATGGAATCCTCGGCGTACTTCTTCATCTCCTTAGAAGAGACGGTAATGCCCTCGTCCTCGGCAGCGTCGAGCAGGATCTTGTTGCGCACATAGGACAGGATGACGTCGGCAGAAGGAGCGGTGTAGTTGCCATCGCTATCCTTGACGGTATCGAGGCTGTACTGGCTCTCGATGGCCTCGCGCGCGGTGATGTCGCTCTTCTTGCCGTTGTAGCTGTAGCTCGCCACGGTCGAATCGAGCTGGTCCTCGGTCAGGGTCGCCGAGCCGACGCCCTTGCCGCCAAAACCACCGTTGCCAATAAAGAAGCCGACCACGGCAGCGATCACGACTGCAACTACAAAGGCGGCAATCATCGTCTTCTTGTGCTTGCAAGCGTGGTCGTCCACGTCGGAGTCGCTGTCCTCATCCTGCTCCTCGGGCATGAGGTTCTCGTCAGCGGCATCCGCGGCAATCCGAGCCTCCAGTCGGGCGTCCTCCTCCTCGGCCGTCGTGCCGGCGGCAATGTGCTCGGCAGACGTACCGGCGACCAGGTCGATCTTCTCGTCCTCGTCACCGTCGGGTCCTTCGCCGCGCTCGATGATCTGGATGCCGTCGATCTCGTCCTTCTCGTCCTTCTTTTGAATCAGACCCATATCGGTTACTCCTTGTTAGGAAACATAGTCCCCAATAGAATACGCCCGACAGAGCGCCGGGCGTATTGATTCTTAGGTTATACGCAAACACTTAAGTACTATTTAGGCGTTTGCAGTGTGCATGCCTTAGGCCAGGTGCGCGATAACGGCATCGGCAAATGCCTGCGTACCCACAGCGCCCTCAACGGAGCCGGTCTGGGCACGACGCACGTCACCGGTAACCTGCTCGCCCTCGTCGAGCGTGGCGGAGACGGCGGCACGAATGCGATTGGCAGCATCGTTCTCGCCCAGGTGATCGAGCATCATCGCAGCAGAGAGGATCTCGGCCGTGGGGTTGGCGATATCCTGACCGGCGATATCGGGCGCGGAGCCGTGCGTTGCCTCAAAGATGGCGCAATCGGCACCGATGTTGGAACCCGGAGCCATACCCAGGCCGCCCACCAGGCCGGCGCACAGGTCACTCACGATGTCGCCGTACAGGTTGGGCAGCACCAGGACATCGAAGTCGTTGGGGTTTTGGACCAGGCCCATGCAGGTAGCGTCGACGATCTTGTCGTTGAACTCGATATCGGGATAGCTGGCGGCCACCTTGCG
>CAUGKA010000062.1 GCA_959599615.1 uncultured Collinsella sp.
ATGTGTCTGATCCATGATGTAGTGGAGATCGATGCAGGAGATACCTATGCCTACCGATTCCATCCGTGATGCCGCGTTTTGCGATGTTTTGAACCGCGAGCTTGTCTGTGCACTCGGCTGCACCGAGCCCATTGCCGTTGCCTATGCAGCGGCGCTGGCGAGCCAGACGCTCGGTCGCGAACCCGATCATATGGATGTTGCCTGCTCGGGCAACATTATCAAGAACGTTAAGAGCGTGACCGTGCCCAACTCGGGCGGTATGCACGGTATTGAAGCCGCGGCCGTGCTGGGTGCCGTGGGCGGCGACGCTAAGAGCGCGCTCGAGGTGCTCGAGAGCGTTAACGATGAAGACCGCGCTCGCGTGGCCGAGCTCCTCGCCGACGCCGGCTACTGCGATGTGTCGCTTGTCGAGGGTGTGCCCAACCTCTACATCAAGGTGACTGCGACGGCCGGGGGCCATACCGCGGTCGTCGAGATTACCGATCACCACACTAATGTCACGTGCCATACGCTCGATGGTATTCCGGTATGCGGCAAGTCGGCGGGGGAGTGCGCCGCCTGCGCCGAGCGCGTGGTGGCCGAGCGTGCGGCAGATAACGCCGATACGCCCATGTCCATTGATTCCATCATCGACTTTATCGAGGACGGTGACATTGAGGGCGCCCGCGCTGCCGTTGAGCGTCAGATTGAGCTGAATGGCGCAATCAGTGCCGAGGGCCTTGCGCACGCTTGGGGCGCCGAGGTGGGTCGTACGCTGCTGGGTGCTCGTGCCGATGACGTCGCCTGCCGTGCCCGTGCCCGTGCGGCCGCCGGGTCCGACGCCCGCATGAACGGTTGCGCGCTGCCGGTCGCCATTGTGTGCGGCTCGGGCAATCAGGGCATTACCTGCGCACTGCCCGTCATGGAGTATGCCGAGTACCTGCGCTGCGACCACGAGCGCCTGGTGCGTGCCGTGATGCTGTCCGATCTCATTGCCGTGCATATCAAGAGCTACATTGGTGCGCTCTCGGCGTTTTGCGGCGCTATTTGCGCTGCGTGCGGTGCCGGTGCCGCGATTACCTGCCTGTGCGGTGGCACGCGCGAGCAAATCGGTGCGACGGTCTCCAATACGCTCGGCAATGTGGGCGGCATCGTGTGCGATGGCGCCAAGGCGAGCTGTGCCGCCAAGATCTCGGCTGCCGTCGATGCAGCGATTCTGGGCCATGATATGGCCATGCAGGGTCGCGGCTTCCGCGCCGGCGAGGGCCTGATCCAAGATACCGTTGAGCAGACAATCGCCAGTATGGGCTACGTAGGCCGTGTGGGCATGAAAGATACCGACGTCGAGATCCTCAACATCATGATCGGCAAGACTCGAGTCTGTTAGGACAACTCTTCCGCTACTTGGTGTTCGTAGAAGGCTTCTACTACGGCGTTGAAGTCGCGGGCGAAGTCTTCCATGGTTCCGCGCCAGGTGGCTCGGCCGGGTTTTCCCTGACCAACATAGGCAGTCTGAATGCCGCAGGCGGGGCTGGGGAAGTCACGCTTGGGGTCGTTGCCCACCATAAGGACCTCGTGCGGCTCGAGCCCCATCACCTGAAGCTGCTCTAGATAGTAGGTGGCATCGGGCTTGCAGCGGGTGGTGTTTCCCATGTGCGTGACGAGCTCAAAGGGGGCGTCGGCCAGGTCGCCCCAACCCATGCGGCACTCGATGGCCCCCTGCGGAAAGCTGGGGTTGGTGAAGAGCGCGCAGCGCAGCCCTGCGTCCTGTACGGCCTGAAGCGCGGCATGTGCGCCCGGCATGGCGTGGGCGTTGATGACGTCGTCATTCTTATGCGGAAGAACTTCGCGGTCGTAGTAGGTAAATGCCTCGTAGATGATAGGATCGGAGAGGCAGATGCCGCACCTGCGCTCGACCTCGGTGCGGTAAAACTCAAGATTGGTGCGGTTGTCCGTGCCGCTTCGGCGGTTGGCGTTGAGGTCGACCAGGATGGTGCCGAGGCGTGCCATCGTGCCACCGCGGCTGCGACGTCCGATGTCCGCGAGCATCGACGAGACATCCTTAAAATAGCGAAGGATGAACGCGTTGAGGTTGATGCTAAGAAGCGTCTCGTCCATATCGAAAACGACTGCTTTGAGCACGCGGGCACCTTTCTCGAAAAATCGTTCCAGAATCGTTGGTTCCGGATACTTTACCCCAAAGCCGTATACCTAACGGCCTATCGTCAACTTACGGAGACGGTCGTCCACAAGATTGCGAAAAAGTCTCCATACGAGTAAAAAATCGCAGTTCGCGCTTGAAATCGAACTCATTTCCCCGTAATCTATACGAACGTGATTGCATAAGCGTCACATTAGTATCTGTCGGCTCCCGAGTGTTCCTAAACGTTGTGTGCTTGTCGCACCCTTCTGTAGGTCCTAGCAATCGGGGCCCCGTAGTTCGAAAGGGGTCCACCTTTGAGTGAGATTCAGAACTCGTCCATTTTCTCTCTTGACGATGTCAACGAGGAGGAGATGAACAACCTCATCGACGGTACGATTACCGACTTTGATGAGGGCGATCTCGTTAACGGCACTGTCGTTAAGATCGAGCATGACGAGGTGCTCGTTGACATCGGATTCAAGTCCGAGGGCGTTATCCCGGTCCGCGAGCTGTCCATCCGCAAGGACGCTAACCCTGCAGACATCGTTGCACTCGGTGATCCCATCGAGGCCCTGGTTCTCCAGAAGGAGGACAAGGACGGTCGTCTGGTCCTCTCCAAGAAGCGTGCTGAGTACGAGCGTGCTTGGAACCGCATCGAGGAGAAGTTCAACTCCGGCGAGAACGTCGAGGGCGAGGTTATCGAGGTTGTCAAGGGCGGCCTGATCCTCGACATCGGCCTGCGTGGCTTCCTGCCCGCTTCCCTCGTCGACCTCCGTCGTGTCAAGGACCTCACCTCCTACATGGGCACCCGCATCGAGGCCCGCGTCATCGAGATGGACCGCAACCGCAACAACGTTGTCCTCTCCCGTCGCGTCGTGCTCGAGGAGTCCCGTAAGGCCGAGCGCTCTGAGATCCTGTCCAAGCTCAAGTCTGGCATGCGTCTCCAGGGCACCGTTTCCTCCATCGTCGACTTCGGCGCCTTCGTCGACCTCGGCGGTATCGACGGCCTCATCCACATCTCCGAGCTCTCCTGGAACCACGTCAACCATCCTTCCGAGGTTGTCAAGGTCGGCCAGGAGGTCGAGGTCGAGGTTCTCGACGTCGATCTCAACCGCGAGCGCATCTCCCTGGGTCTCAAGCAGACCACCGAGGATCCGTGGCGCGCACTGGTCAAGAAGTACCCCGTCGGTGCTATCGTCGAGGGCACTGTGACCAAGCTTGTCCCGTTTGGCGCTTTCGTCGACCTGGGCGAGGGCATCGAGGGCCTGGTGCACATCTCCGAGATGGCCAACAAGCACGTCGACCAGCCTTCTCAGGTCACCCACGTGGGCGACAAGGTTCAGGTCAAGGTCATGGAGATCGACCTCGACCGTCGTCGTATTTCCCTGTCCATGAAGTCCGCTGCTGAGACTCTGGGCGTTGAGATCGAGGTTACCCCGCTGCCTTCCGAGAAGAAGGACGAGGAGACCGACGCTGAGTAAATCGGTTTGACGATCACTTGTTTTAAGGGATCCGTCCGTAATGGACGGGTCCCTTTTTGCATTTGCAGCTGAGATACACGGTGCTGCCCGGTGTGTCCGTTTGCTATTGGGTTGTTGGCACATGAAAAAAGCCGACATCCCGCCTCGGGGAGGAGGCGGGAACGCACCGAGTAGACGGAGGGGTGCGGAGCGCGGTCGCGTCTCGACTGACAACGTTGCCCATCGACGGGATTATTGTAGCGCATGGGCGCTTCTTGGTTTATCGTGTCGAGCGCTTGTGTTGTGCCGTTGCCTGTGGCGGCGGTGTGCTACACTCTTGCACTGCTGAGTGGGCCAGACGGTCGCGCGATGTACTGCTTGCGGTACGCGTGAGGAAAGTCCGGGCTCCAGAGGGCGGGATGCCGGCTAACGGCCGGGCGGAGTGATCCGACGGAAAGCGCCGCAGAAAAGAAGACTCCCACCTGCGTCGCAAGGCGTAAAGGGAAAAGCTGAAACGGTGGTGTAAGAGACCACCAGCGTCGTGGCAACACGGCGGCTTGGCAAGCCCCATCCGGAGCAAGCGCGAATAGGAACGCTATGGGCCGGCCCGGTCCGCGTTCGGGTAGCGTGCGTGGAGCTGCACGGTAACGTGCAGACAAGATAAATGACCGTTCACGACAGAACCCGGCTTATCGGCCCACTCGGCACTTTGTTGACGCTGCGAACCCGTCAGCGCGGCAATCTGCCTTTCAAACCTTCGGGCATGACCATAAGGTCAATGCCCTCGGCTTTCAAGGCACCTTGCTCGCGCTGACGGGTTCTCGCTTTCGTTGACGGAATCATCGGCGTTGCCATTCTTTTTACTAGGGTTATCGTATTATTGAGGCTGCTTGTTGCTGCGCTTTATTTTGTTGAGGGGCTTTGTTGGACAGCTATTTTACTCTGCAATCGAATATTGAGGTTTCGGGCGAGTTTGTGGACCGCAAGAGCCGGTTTATTGCCCAGCTGGTCCATATTGAGTCCGAGGACGAGGCGAATGCCTTTATCGAGATGGTTCGCAAGCGTCATTACGACGCTCGACACAATGTTCCCGCGTGGATTTTGGTCGATGGACGCGAGCGCCAGAGCGATGATGGTGAGCCGAGCCGCACGAGCGGTATGCCGACACTCGAGGTGTTGCGCGGTGCGGAGCTCAAAAATGTTTGCTGCGTAGTGACACGCTATTTTGGTGGTACGTTGTTGGGGCCCGGTGGCTTGGTACGCGCCTATACCGCGGCGACGCAGGCGGCGGTGGCCGCGGCTCAGGAGGCCGGGCAGATCGTCGAGATGACGAGTGTCGTGCCTGTTGACGTGCATGTGGCCTATCCGCAGTATGAGCAGGTGCTTCGCTTGGCCCAGGATTCCGGTGCCAAGGTTTCGGATACCGAGTACGCGGATGCTGTGACACTTCATTTGGTGTTTAAGGCGGGGGAGCAGGGGTCGTTTTGCGCTAAGATGCGCGAGCTTATGGCGGGGCGCGAGGAGATTGAGGTCAGCGCTCCCGAGTTTGCTGAGTTCTAACGACGACGGCCGGCGTGCATTTGGATGAATCCCAAGCGCGCCGGCCGTCGTTTTATGTTGCTGCCGTTTACTCGGCGAGCTGCTTTAGCACATCGCAGGCGATCTCGACGGCATCGTCGATGCAGCCGGGGCAGCTGCGGAGCGGACCCTTGTCCGATCCGATGCCCTTGAGCGTGCCGCAGACGGTCGTCGTGTTCTTCTCGCCAAAACGCTTGGCGATTTCGCGCGACAGCTTGTAGGTATGGCCCTTGGTCTTGGGGTTTTCCATGCCATCGCTCATTACAAAGCCCATGATGGCCACGGCACCCGAGATGGCGCCGCAGGTTTCGGTCATGCCGCCCATGCCGGCGCCAAAGCCCTCGGTGAGGGTAAAGGCGACCTGGGGGTCGAGCCCGACGGCGGGCGCGAGCGTGCAGGCGACGGCCTGCGCGCAGTTAAAGCCGCGGGCGTGGTACTCGGCAGCCTGAGCCTGACAGGCGGTGATGTCGAGCTGGGCTGTATCGATTTGCTTCATCGGTGTCTCCTTGATTACGGTGTACCCGCCTATGGTACCCTTGCTGGCGCATTCGCTTATCGAGACCGCAGTGCATATCTCATTGTTTTTCGCCATCGAACACTTTCTTAAGATTTGGGACAAATAAACCTGATTAATTTGTCCCATAACCTATCGGCGGGATGGGTTGAGAGGGGTGCGGGGTAGCGGTATCGTGAACCGAATAAAACAAAACCCAAGTAAGGGAGTTGGATATGTGCGAGCAGACTATCGGTACCACGTGCGTTCAGGGCGGCTATCATCCGGGCGATGCGGAGCCGCGCCAGGTGCCCATCTACCAGTCCACCACGTGGAAGTACGACACGTCCGAGCACATGGGCAAGCTGTTTGACCTAGAGGAGTCGGGCTACTTCTACAGCCGTTTGCAGAACCCCACGTGCGATCTGGTTGCCGCCAAGATCTGCGAGATGGAGGGCGGTACCGCTGCGATGCTCACGAGCTCGGGCATGGCTGCGAATTTCCTCGCGATCTTTAACGTGGTCGGTGCCGGCGATCATGTGGTCGCGAGCTCTGCCATTTACGGCGGTACGTATAACCTGCTCGCCCACACCATGGGCCGCATGGGCGTGACCTGCACGTTCGTCGCCCCCGACTGCACCGATGAGGAGCTCGAGGCAGCCTTTGAGCCCAATACCAAGCTCGTCTTTGGCGAGACGATCGCAAACCCCGCCCTTGCCGTGCTCGATATTGAGCGCTTTGCCAAGGCCGCGCATGACCACGGCGTGCCGCTGATGGTCGACAACACCTTCCCGACGCCCGTGATGTGCCGTCCCTTTGAGTGGGGCGCCGACATCGTTACGCACTCCACCACCAAGTACATGGATGGACATGCTGCCTACCTGGGCGGCGTGATCGTTGACCACGGCCAGTTTGACTGGATGGCCCATGCGGATAAGTTCCCGGGTCTCACCACGCCCGACGAGAGCTACCACGGCGTGACGTATGCCGAGAAGTTCGGTCGCGAGGGTGCCTTCATTACCAAGGCCACCGCGCAGCTCATGCGCGACCTCGGCCCCATGCAGAACCCGCAGGCGGCCTTCTTCCTGAACAGCTCGCTCGAGAGCCTGCATGTACGCATGCCGCGTCATTGTGAGAACGGCCTGGCCGTTGCCAAGTTCCTGCAGAGCCATCCCAAGGTACGCTTCGTGAGCTATCCGGGCCTGGAGGGCGATAAGTACTATGACATCGCTCAGAAGTACATGCCCAACGGTACCTGCGGCGTTGTGAGCTTTGGCTTTAACGGTGGTCGCGCGGCGGCCGAGACCTTTATGAAGAGCCTCAAGCTCGCCCAGATCGCCACGCACGTGGCCGACGCCCGCACTTGCTGCCTGCATCCCGCTAATGCCACGCATCGCCAGATGAACGATGAGGAGCTCATCGCCTGTGGCATCTCCGCCGACATGGTGCGCCTGTCGTGCGGCCTCGAGGATACGGCCGATCTGATTGCCGACCTTGAGCAGGCACTCGAGCAGTGCTAGGCTAGCGTTCGCATAAGGCGCCGATGCTGGCAGAAAGCTTCGGCGACCTTTCGTTCCGATTCCGTAGGCGGGACCCCAATCGCGACTGTTTGTAGGCGATTGGGGCCCCGTTTTTGCGTTGCGTCACTCGAAAGGATGGATATGGAGAAAACCGCAGAGCAGCTGCGCCGCGAGCACATTGCCCTTGAGGGCGAAACCCATGGCAAGAACAAATGGGCGATTCTGTTTACCGTGCTCATCATGACGTTTATGTCGTGTCTGGATTCGACCGTCGTGACCGTGGCGTTGCCCGTGATGCAAAAGGAGCTGGGCGTGGGCCTCGACCGCATCCAGCTGGTGAGCTCGGTGTACCTGCTTGCGACATGCGTGGCTATGCTGCCGTTTGGCCGCTTGGGCGACGTGCGCGGCAAGGTGGGCGTATTCCAGCTGGGCGTCATCGTTTTTACGGCCGGCTCGCTGCTTTGCGGCCTTTCGAGTTCGCTCGAAGTTCTTATTCTGGCACGCATTGTGCAGGGCGTCGGCTGCGCGGCGGCCATGGCTAACAACATGGGTATCATCACCGAGTCGTTTCCGGCGCGCGAGCGCGGTCGTGCCATGGGTATTCTCGCGACCTTCGTGGCCCTCGGCATGATGTGTGGCCCCGTGCTGGGCGGCATGCTGGTGGCAAGCTTTCCCTGGGAGAGCATCTTCCTCATCAACCTGCCCATTGGCGTCATCTCGTTTATCGTGGGGCTCTATACGCTGCCGCATGTTAAGCCGGAGGCTGGCGAGCGCCCCATGTCCCTGATCGAGGCTGCTCGTCGCTGCTTTGCAAATTCGGCCTTCACCATCAACCTCGCCTGCATGCTCATCGTGTTCGTTGGTATTGGCGCATCAGAGTTTATCCTGCCGTTCTATTTTCAGGACGCCCACGGCTTTGGTTCCGACATCTCTGGACTACTCTTTTTGGCGTTGCCGATGGTGAATGCCTTTATCGGCCCGCTTTCGGGTACGGTTTCGGACCGTGTTGGCTGCGAGGGCCCTACGGCGGTCGGCCTAGGCGTGTACGTATGCGGTCTCTTTGCGGTAAGCACGCTCGACGAGCACTCTTCTATCCCTGTGATCGTGTGTTGCGTCGCGTTTATGTCGTGTGGCACGTCGATTTTCCAGAGTCCCAACAACTCGCTGTACATGGGTTCGGCCCCGCGCGAGGCGCTCGGTTTTGCGGGCAGCCTGGGTAGTCTGGCGCGCTATGCGGGTATGGCAGTGGGCATTACAGCGGCGTCGCATATCCTGTATGGGCAGATGAGCGTGGCGATGGGTGAGGCCGTGACCAGTATTGTTGCAGGCCGTCCGGATGTGTTCCTGTTTGGTTTTCGTTCGGTGTTCTATGTGTTGATGGCTGTGGCCGCTGTGGGCTTTGCGTTCGCCATGGTGCGTTTGGTGAGGATGCGCGCCCGCCATTAGCGTGTTGGGAGGCTGTCTGCCACGATTCGCGCCGTCTCAAAAAGACTCGTTTGTGGTGCGATGCGGCTTGTGGGGCGGGCGGGGGTCGGTCCGTGGTAGACTATCGAACAACGTTTATTAATCGCGCGGTATCGTTGCCGCGAGAAGGGGTTGCGCCATGCAGGAGCTTGAGGATCGTATTCGCCATGACGGCATCGTAAAGGCCGGTAACGTCCTTAAGGTTGATGCCTTCCTCAACCACCAGTGCGACGTTGAGCTGTTCGACCACATGGGCGCCGAGTGGGCCCGTCTGTTCAAGGATGTCGAGATCAACAAGATCCTGACGATTGAGGCTTCGGGCATTGGTATGGCTTGCATCGCGGCTCAGCATTTTGGCGGCGTGCCGGTGGTTTTTGCCAAGAAGGCACAGTCCATCAACCTCGACGGCGAGCAGTATGCCACGACCATCTACTCCTTTACCAAGCAGAAGGAGTACCCGGTCATCGTCGGCAAGCGCTTCCTGTCCGAGGGCGACAAGGTCCTGATTATCGACGACTTCCTGGCCAACGGCTGCGCACTCGAGGGCCTTATCAAGATCTGCGAGGCTGCGGGCGCCGAAGTTGCCGGCATTGGCATCGCCGTTGAGAAGGGCTTCCAGGGCGGCGGCGATAAGCTCCGTAAGCGCGGCTTCCGCGTTGAGAGCCTGGCCCGTATCGCCGATATGGACTGCGAGAACGGCGAGATCACCTTCGCCTAAGCGCGCAACACAAGCGATTGGTATGCGATGTGACAAAGGGACTTTCCCTTTGTCACATTTTTTATGAGGGGAGGTGTTGATATGGATGAGAACAAGATGGGATGGCGCGAGTATGCGCGCTATGCCGCGATGGCGGCCGAAGAGTTGGCGCGCGATTGCGAGGTTCAGGTGTTTCGCGCGACGGGTCCGGGCGGACAAGGCGTGAACACGACGGACTCGGCGGTGCGCATGAAGCACGTGCCCACAGGGATTACCGTGACGGCGCGCGAGAGCCGCAGCCAGTTCCAAAATCGCGCGAGCTGCCTGCGCAAGCTGCGCGCCGAGCTCGAGCGTCGCGGGCGTCCACCGCGCCGACGCGTAAAGACCAAGGTGCCCCAGCGCTCTCGCCAGCGCAGGCTCAATGATAAGCACTTCAACGCCATTAAAAAGGCCAACCGTCGCAAGCCGGGCAGCGACGAGTAGTCGTTTGTTCCACTGGCCTTGCTAGCGGGTAGGGTGCCAAACTTGGAGAGCGCTGCCGAGGACGTCGACCTCGATGCGCGAGGCGACAACGGGCTCGCCGTCGGCCTGGATGGGGTAGTCGGGCTCCTCAAAAGTTAGCTCGGCATGGCGGCAGCGGCGCATGCGAACCGGTGGCAACTTGGTATGGTGGCCGTCCTTGGCCGAAAGGAACATAGGCAGGGCTACCGCGCGAGGGACGGGGCCGCAGGCGTAGCAGACGTCGAATATACCGTCACAGGGGTCGGCATCG
>CAUGKA010000063.1 GCA_959599615.1 uncultured Collinsella sp.
ACGCAAAGAAGGCCACTTAATGTGGCCTTCGTCTTGCGCAGGACTGTAGAGCAGGGAACTTCGTGCCCGCCGCCCGGGAGGGCGTTGCGTTTAGAAGATGAACCTAGCGCTTATCCCTCCGGGACAAAAGAAGTGCGGCTATAAATGCGATGATTGCAAGTGTCAGCAACACCAAAAGCAACGTGAGCGTGTTGTCGCCCGTTGCCGCCAGACCAAGCAAGCCGGGCTTCTTGCTGTCAGCAGACTGCACGGGAATCTTCTCGCCATCGTCCTCGGCGGTAATCTCCCAGCGAATGGTCTTGTTTGCGTCGGCAACCTCGTTGCCCACCGATGTCGGAACGTTTAGCTGCAAATTAAGCACCGTGCTGCCATCGCTCGTAAACGTGGCGATTTGCGTGGGATAAGCGAACGCGCTGCCCGGTGTTCCTGTCTGGAGCCAACCTGCAGAGCCATCGCCCGCCGACGCCGTTAGGGTAATGGGCGACAGCAGGCGTGCCGTCTCGTGATCGACAACGGCACGCACAAACACGCGCACCTGGGACTTTACGCCCGTGGCACGAATCTCTATCTGCTGATCACGCACATCGCCAGGCATCAGATCTTTAAAGGCCAAAAACAGATCGGGCTCCCCCGAGGAGTCCGTCGCCCCCGAGACCGTCAGCTGACGCGCATTTCCGTCATAGGCAATCGCGGGAGTATCGGCAAACGCACGGGCGGGAACAGCGAGCGCGACCACGCAGAAAATGGCCGCGACCATGCAACGCAAGGAGCGCGCAACACCTTTACGAATCGGGAACGCCATACTTACGCACCTCCATGCGGCGGCACCAGCACGTCATTCTCGACCGAGCAACCCCATGCGTCGTGCACGGCCTCATCGGGCGTCGCCTGGACCGCCTGAGTGGAGATATCCACGACAAGATTGCGACCTTCGGTTGCCTTGAGCTCGGTAACCCTATTAATGAGCACGCCGGTTTCCGCGCCGGGAGCGACGGGCGACGTCCAGTAATAGAACCCGTCGCTCGCCTTAACCCAGTTATAAGCCGAGTTCGCGCCCGAGGCATCAGCCACGCTCCACGCAATCTCGTAATCCGCCTCACCCTTCGGCTCCTCCTTCGGCTCATCCCACAGGCGTGCGCCATCCTGGTCCTGCCAGTAGATATCCACTGCAGCACGAATATAGGCGGGCGCGGTACCCGTGTTCTTCGCCTTGACATCGCTTTTCACTTTGCCGTTGAGCGTTTCCTGAACCGATGGCGTCACCGACCCGATGCCGAACTGGTTGACCAGCACGCCCGTAACCGAAAGCCAGGCCAACGTGCCTGCCGTACCGGCCAGGAGGATAACCCCCACCAGCAAGGCGATGATGCGTTTGCGCTTGGACATGCTAATCCTCCTTCTTTGCTACGTTGCCGTTGCTCCAAACGTTATGGGCACGATTGCTGCCGTCGATCCATTTGTCGTTCACACGCGTGTTCGTGCAGGTGAACGTGGCATCGTTCGCGCTCGATGCAGCGGAGATAGTCGCCTGCGCCTTATCGCCCGGCTGCTTGCCAGGGACGCCGATTTGGTTGCTGTAGCGCCATGCCCACGCTGAGTCCTCCTCGACGGTGTAGATACCCGCCGGGACCGCAAGCTCGATAGCGCCGGAGTACCAGGCGGAACCGTCCTTCAGCTGCGCATCCGATGACACCGTTACCTCAACCGTGCGCTCCTCCAAGGCGTTGCCGTCCATGCCGGCCCGGGAAACCTTGAAGCGGAACGTCTTGCCCTTCGCCCAGCTATCCTGGGTTTGCTTGACGATCTTGAGCGTATGCGTAGCGGCGAAATCGAACACCGCATTGCCATCGCTCTGAGTGCCGTCGCCCGTGAGCTTGTAGTCCAAACGATTCGTCAGCTCAAACGAGCCCTCGCCTGAACCCGAACTGTAAAGCGAGACATACTTCCCGTTGACAGGCGCAGGAGTCTGGCCAGGAAGACCATAGCCCACGCGGTCAACGTGCACCGTCAGTTGCGTGCCCATGAAGGGCTTTGCAAAGCAAGCCTTGAACGGCGCCTTATCGCTCTTGTCATCTATCGTGTTCGCGGCATTGGGATCAAGCAACCACTTGAGCTGCCCGGTCACATTCTTAGGGCTCGCATCGTCCGATGTGTCGTTAGCGACGACCTTATACGTCACCGGATACAAATCCATGTTGGCTGTAACCGGTTTACCCTTGAAGTCGCTCCACGCCACAGCTTTGTCGCCATTAACCCACTGCCACTCCAAGAACAACTCCTTCAAGCTGCTATCCGCTCGCTCGCCCAGGAATGCGACGATTGCGGAGTAGGCTTCGGGATCGTAGGCCACTTCCTTTGGCTCCATGACGGGTTCACCCTTGTCGTCATAGACCGGGTTGCCGTTCTCGTCCATCTTGGGCACCTTAACTGTCTGAACAAAGCCGGCATTGCCATCCTGGCCACGCAGAACACTCGTATCGTTCGGGTCTACCGTAGCGGTGTAGATGACGTTGTCTTCGGTGTCGTGATAGCGCACTTTAAGCGGCGTCTTCTTGTACACCGCAGTGTAGGTCACGCTCTCAAAGGGCTCGCTGCCCTCGAGGGGATACTTCTCATCGTCAGTCATCAGGGTGTACTGCCCGTCATTGACATAATCGCGCGACCAGCCGACAAAGTCGTACTTGGTGCCGTCAGTGCCCTCAACCTCCTCGGCGGCCTTGACCTCAAGAGAAATCTGGTCGCCGGAATCAGTGCGGCCGAGGCTACGGACAAGATCGGGATTCGCAAGTTTAGAGTCAATGTTCGATTGAACGGTAACCAGGTTGGGACGGTAGACCGGGTACAGCTCCATGGGGGCCTTGACCACGGTAGAAGCACTCACCATACGGATGCCCTCTGACCAAGCGACATAGCCCTTGCCAGGTGCCGGCTCGGCTTCCGTCCAGCCCACGAAGACGTTGAACTTGCCTGTATCCGCATCGATAGTGCTGACGTCATAAGTAGGCTTCGGGATGCCGCCATTAAGGTTGCCGAGCATATCGTCTTGCTGAGCAACTTTGCCGTCCACATCCGTGGCATTGAGGTGGTACACAACCGCCAACGGCGAATAGTACGCCACGAATGTATAGGCTCCGCCAGGTTCCACCGGATAAGAGCAAGTACCATGCTCCACATCGTAGGGAAGCGTCTTGATCTCGCCGTTCGGAAGCTCGATCTCAACCTTCTGCAACTTATACAGCTCACCGCCTGCTTTATAAACCGGCGTCGTAACGTCAGGGGTCACCGTTGCCGTAGCAGGATTGGTGTCCGCGTTGATAACGGGAGCGATGTTGTAGCTAGGCACATTGACCTTGTCCGTACCCTCAAAACCTGCGCGATGCAGGTTGGTGGTGTAGCTGACGTCGTACTTTGCGTAGACGGGATAGGCATCCTGCCACTGGGTGACCTTGGACTCGTCGGTCGCCAGATACGGCTCTGCCTTATCCGGATCACTCGTCACATAGGAGTCGCCGGCGACGTCGTAGATATACTTCCAGACGTCAGAATCCTTCTGAACCTCGGCGGTCGAAATCCAGCCCAGGAACTTATAGCCAGGCACGGCCATGTCGGCATCGGTCGGAGAGGCTTCGAGTGTCAGACTGGGATTGACGTCACCATCCTTTCCGTCGTAGGGCCTTGTATTAACCGTCCTATCCTTATAGAGATGCGGATAGCAATACAGGAACGTCGGATCTTTACCTTCCGCCGTTTTCTGCTGAAGCAAGTTGCTTTCATAGCGTCGAGTAGCAGCCTGCTTTACGTTGCCATCCTTGTCATAGAAGTTGACGTCCGTGGTCACCATGGCGCGGACATAATATTGCTCTGTCGTTAAAACAGCACTCGAAAAAGGATTCTCTATATACGTCCAAGAACCGTCGTCGGGTCTTTCGAGCGTCCAAAAACTGAAGTGGTACCTATCATGTGCGGGGGAAAATTGAACTTTAATACTTGACGCTTTCCACTCATCACTCAGTTTACCGGCTCCTGGAAAATCAGTGTCGGCAATCATATCCTTGATAGTATTTGCGCCAGTGTCGTTACGCACATTATGCGAGTAGGCGTTAATAGGCGCAACGATTCGCGTCGCATCAGAGAGAACCGTAGTGCACTTATCCGCTGGATTCTTATCATCGTGTAACACGTGAGCGGAATCATCCGTACCAGCACCCCAATGGACAATGTTTTCACGAACATATGTCGCGCCAACGTTTTCCTCAAAGGGCGACTTGTACTTATTCCAAACCGAGCAGAGGAGCTTGCTGTCCGTTAGACCGCTATTTGTGAATGCCCGGATGTAGTAATCCACGCGGTACTCAAAGCGTGCGGTATAGGTATGCGGAACGGTCAGGTCCACATTGCCGGGAAGCTTGTAGCTCGGATCGCGGCTCACGCGAACATCAACCGGGGATCCATCGGCAGCCTGCTTGTTTTCATACCAACCCAGGAAACGATAGCCGTCGGGCAGCTGGCCCTCCTCGGATATAGCTTTACCGGATACGTCGAGCACCTGTACGGTATACGCGCTTGTGCCATCTTCTGCAGTCTCAACCTTAACGTCAGTTTTGCCCACACCGTCGCGCCGAGTCTGATCGTCGGTTGCATCCTGCTCATTGCCCTCAAACACCGTCATGATGTTCGACACATAGTCGGTGTACACCGGATAAAAATCGGTAGGGCCAAGCACAGTGATCTCGGTGCCGGCAGGATAGAACGCACCGGCGTTTTTTAACTCGGCAAGCTCAGGCGAGGTGATGGCCGCGTAACCGCCATGCATCCCGGCCTCGCCACTCGGCTGCGTCGTCCAACCGATAAAGGTGGCGCTGGCAGAAAGAGTGCCGCGGTCCGCAGGGGCAGCCGGCGTTAAACCGACGCCATAGCGGTACCAGTCCGTCGACTTGTCGTGCTCCTCGCCGCTCTGCCACGCGAGCGTCTCGCCCTTGACGTTATAGAACAGTACCTGCGCCTCGTACGAAGCAATAAACAGGTCGTTGCCCTTAAAGGCCTCGGCCCCCTTCGCGTTATCGGCGGTATAGCTCGACGTTATCTCGTGCGCTTCGTTCTTCTGGACTTGCTTGCCAGCCTTAACGGCATCGGCATCGGTCTTGCCGTTAAACCAGGCGTTATCGGCATCGATACGGTTCACATTGACTCCGGGCTCACGGAACCAGCCCATAAAGCGGTAGCCGCCGTTGGCCTCGGTCAAACCCTCTGGCTTTGCGGAGGTATCCTGCTTAAACGTTACCGATGTATCGCCCTGGGCCAGGCCTTGGGCCGTTCCCGCCAGCACGGCGCTCACGGCAAAGGCGTACGGATCCGAGGTCGCCTGGTCTTTGCCAAGTTTGGTCTTCTCGATTGTCGCGGTGCCCGCACCGGGAAAATCGATCGTCGCCTTAACGCTCTGGCCATGCACGGGGATATTCAGCTTGTAATCCATCGCCCACTCATTGGTGTGCTGGCCACCCAGGGCATCGTCGTTGGCGGTCGAGCGCATGGTGCCGGCACAGAAATCGTAGTCGTGCTCTTCCCACAGCTCGCGCGTGGTGTAGCGCTCGTCATCCCATGGACCATAGCCATCACCCTTGGTGGTGCCGTCGCCGCCAAACGAGGGGATTTTCTTTTTGGCAGGGTTGCCCTGGCTGCTGCCTTTTAGGCTCACACTCGGCTTAAAGTAGCATTCGGTAACCGTGGCGTCACCCTTGTTGGCGCGCGCAGCAATACCGCCCAGGTTCACATCGTTTTGAATGATGGGGATCACGGCGATGGGATTGTACTGACGCGAGCTCAAGTCACCCGCAAAATGGCTTCGAACGAGCTCGTTGCCCTTTTCGGTTAGAATACGACCCGCCAAGCCACCCGTCCACGCACGCGTCACGGCGACGACGCCCACGTACGACGCGGCATAGCTGTAGCACTGCGCCGTCGAGAAGCAGTCGATAATCTTGGCGTTACCCGCCATGCAGCCCACAAAACCCGAGGCATACACGTTGTTGCCGCCCAGAGCGCCAACAGCCACGTCGTACTTATTAGTGACGTCGGTCATGCCAATCGAGCCATCGTCTTTGCGCGTAGGCGTAACGCGGCAGTACTCAATCGTCGAATTTGTAACGTAGCCGGCAAACGCCGCCATATACAGACCCTCGCCACCAATTGCCTGTACGCCCGAAGTCGTGTTGTTAACGGCACGGCCACCACGGACCTCGCAGTTATAAAGGGTGCAGCCGTCGAGCTCGCCGGCGATGAGACCGCCCTCAAAGCCTGCGTTGGTAATGAGGTTGAGAGCATTGTTGGCGCAGGTCACGTGCAGCGTGCTCTCCATGACCATAACGTTTTCGAAGCGCGTATTGACGGCCTTGCCCACGATAATGCCACCGCGGAAGTCCGCCCACACGTTGGCGTCCTTGACCAGGAAGTTTTTGATGGTGGCACCGTTGGTCTCGGCAAAAAATCCCGTATCGCGCTCGGGGTCAAAAGCGTCTTTATCGTAGTTCAGGCCCTCAACGGTGTGGTTTTGACCATCGAACACGCCCTTAAACGGATGCTCCTTGTTGCCAAACGACAGATGCTTAACGGTGTTTGCAACGATGTCTTTCATGTCGTCGCTGTCGAGCTCAATGTCGTTATCGAGATAAACGTGCCAGCCGGACGTATCGCGCTCGCGCGACAGCGCCACACACGACAAAAAGTCAGCCTCGTTTTTGATGTGGAATTCGGTTTTGGCCTCGGGCACATCCTCGGCATGCACCGCCATCGGCAGCGCCATGACGCAGCAAAGGGCAATCGCTGCGACGGCAACCAGCCTGCTAAGCATGCCCCGGTTCATGTTCTTGATCTTCATAGGCTAGTTCGCCTCCGGCCAGCCCGCGACGTCAAGCACGTCGAGGACGGTATCGCTTGCCTGCTGGTTTTTGGCCTGCACGGCCTGAACATCGATATCGAGCCTGAATGAGCCGCCGCGCGCGGCATCGTGGTAGTCGCCCACAAAGCGCAGCGAGTCCATGAGGCTTTCCGTCATGGCGCCGGGGCCGAGCGTGCCGCCACGCCCGGCCAATCCACGGTAGTAGTACCACCCATCGCCGCCATCGATCCACGGGGACCCCTCGCCCGCGTCCACATGAAACGCAACGTTGCCCGAGGCATCCGCGCACGAGCCGTCGGGTGCCACTGACGTCATGCGCAGGCGCGCGCGAACGTACTCAGGCTGCGCGCCGACGTTCTCCACGCGCACAATGCGGCTGATGTCAGAACCCCCGGCTTTGGTGTCGGGATAGTCCCCGTGCTCGTTGGGCTCAAACGGAATCTCCTCGCCCTGCTCGTTGAGGGTGTATTCGCAGACTCGTACCTTCACGCTGCCAAACGATAGAACGTTGTTCGCCGGAACCATATCAACGGTAAAAGCCAGCGTGCCGCACAGGCACGCCAGGGCCAACAGCGCCATCGCGGCAAGCGCCAAGGTGCGTTTCTGATTGTCGGAAAGATTATTGAGCATTACGTTCGCCAGTCGTCAATCAAAGGGGGACCGAGATCCCAGCCCGAAAATGGGGATGGGGAGCGAGCCGGGATCTCGGTGGGGGGGATTAAGCCTGAGTCTTAGCCCATTCCTTGGCCTGCTTAAGGGCATTCTGCGCGTCAGCATTTTCACCCTGCTCGGTGCCATTCTGGCCCGCGCCAAAGATGTAGGCAGAGACCGTCATCGTGGGAGCCTGTTTCGGGTCAGTAGTAGTCTCGACAACATCGGTGTTGTTCATGGCAGAGGGAATCGTCACGGCAGTGAAAAGCTCATCGGTATAAACGTCCTGCGCTGCTTTGTTGGCTTCGAGCTTTGCAGGCAGGTTCTCTGCGGCAGGGTTCTTGGAGTACATAAACAGACCGCTCACGTACTGGTTGCCAGAGTTGTCAGATTGGTTGGTCTTGACTTGACCCTCAACGGGCTTCCAATTCGTATTTTTGAGCGTAAAGTACGGGGTCTTTTCAAGGCTGGTGCCAGGCTTGACGATGGCATTCTTTACGTAAATGAATACGTATGCATCATCAGAGCCAGCCTTGATGCCGACATTGGGGTTCTTGGCCACAGTGGCGCCAGGAACCATCTTGGAGTTGGCAACCCACTGGGTCTCGAACAGGTAGGCCTTTTCAGTGTTCGGATTATCGGGGTCCGGTTTCTCGGGATCGGTCGGATCAGGCTTGTTTTCCGGGTGGCCAAAGCTACCCACCGTGAACACGTTGTCAATGTGCTCCTGCGCCGTCAGCCATGCATACGTTCCCACGCCGGCGGCCAGCACCAACAGCAACAGGGCGGCAATGATGCCGTAGCGCTTTTTCTTCTTGTTTTCCATCGTTCTCTTCCTTTCGAGAATCGTTTTCCCCGGCAACGGCCCCTACCGCCGCCGACGCTTTTCCCTGCCGCTATGAACGCCGCTCCCTCGCATGCACGCGGGTATGCTTGCCCGCAGGCTCGTCGGGAACCATCCGATCGAGCACTATCGACGCCGCGATCAGCAGCGCCAGAACGGCCACCACAACAAGCAAACCGGGCATCGTCGTGCAATATGCGTTGACGAAGCCCAGGTAAGGGACACAAAAAGAAACAGTGCCGATAACACTCGAAAAAGGCGTCTGCTCGGCATCGTGCATGATGCTTCCGCCTGCATTTTTGTTCGCAATTCCCTGCGTGCCGATCATCTGCGCCACAGGGTCGATCTCGTACACCTGGTGCGTCACCACGGCACCGTCCGATCGGTAAAAGGTTGCATTGTCACCCACGGCAATATCCACTGGCTCAACCTGGCGAACAAACACCATGGAGCCGACGGGAAACTCGGGCTCCATAGAGCCCGAAAGCACAGCAAAGGGTGTGTATCCAAATGCGCGAGGCACAAAAGAAACAACGGCAAGGGCTATGACAAGCGCGAACGCCAAGCTACTCAAAAGTGCAATAAATCGTTTGAGTCTACGCGCAGCCAAAGTGATAATTCATCCCCCTTGAGGCCCTATTCGACCCATCCAAAGGTCAGCAAGTTTCAACAGGAACCGCAAGGCGCTTGAAAAGTGAGTCCGAAATAAGCCAATTTGGAATCTTTTCGTAATAAAAACATAGCGATGTGCTACACATTTTTCAATGTTTTGTCGCTAAATGCTACTAATTTTGGCGTAAGTGGTCATTTATCCCCAAATTGGTCTGCTTTATCCAATATCTGTGACTAACCCCCTACGCAACTTCCCCATAGAGGGATTATTTTTTTGCGAAACTAAAATAATGGTGGCGGGGGGGGGGGGGGGGGGGTGTGGGGGGGGGGGGTGGGTGGAGGGGGGT
>CAUGKA010000064.1 GCA_959599615.1 uncultured Collinsella sp.
GGTGCGGCCGTGCCCGCCCGGAAACAGGGTGTCGCCCACAAAGGCAATGTTCCCCTGCTCGGTGGCAGCAAACAAGACGATCCCGCCCAGCGTATGCCCTGGCGTCTCGATCACCTGCAGGTAGATATCGCCCACCTCGATAACATCTCCCTCGGCGAGCAGGTGCGTCGGCTCCCCGGGGTCAGGCGTCTCAATGCCCCACATAGCTCGCTGTTCCTCGATGTTCGCATGCGGCACCGCCACATCCTTAGCACACAGCTCATACTGGCAGCCCTCGCCAACGGTGGTTCGCACGCCTGCAACACCACCAACATGATCGGCATGGCCATGAGTGCATACGGCGCCAAACACGCGTACGCCGGGATGCTCGGCTCGAATATGCTCCACCAGGCGTTCGCCTTCCCATGCGGGATCGATAATCACGCACTCATTGTCCGAAATAACAGCATAGCTATTGGTCTGAATGGGACCGTTTACGAGCGTCTCGATCTCGACCGATCCCTTGGGAGTTAAATCCAAGGACACAGCGCTCATGTCCCTCTCCTCTCTATAGAACTCGAGGCATCAAACGATGCCTCGAGTGTAGCGAATATCGATAATGCGACACGTTCGTCGCGACTAAACGCGGCGCTTAAGCTGGGCTCCACCCTCACCGGGCATCAGGCGGCGCGCGTCGTAGACCGAGTCAACGCTGCTGATGGAGGCCAGCAGCGGATCCAGACCACTCGCGTCCGAGATCTCGACCATAAAGCGCAGGGTTGCAATACCCTCGCGGTTGGTCGACGTGGCGGCAGAAAGGATATTGCCGCCCGCATCGCCAATGGCAATGGTGACATCCTTGAGCAGGCCCATGCGGTCCAGGCACTCGACCACGATCTCGACCTGGAAGAGGGTGTCGGCAGCGCCGTCCCACTCCACTTCGATCATGCGCTCGGGATGCTCCATAAGACCCTTGACGTTGGGACAGTTGGCGCGATGCACCGAAACGCCACGACCGCGCGTGATGAAGCCGACGATGTCGTCGCCCGTCACGGGGTTGCAGCAATGAGCCAGACGGACCAGTAGGCCGCTGTTGCTCTCGCCCTTGACGATAATGCCGTTACTGGCGCTCTTGCCGCGCTTTTGCGGCTTGCGGTTGGAGCCGCGAGCAGGCTGCTTGACGACCTCGGCGATAGCCTCGGCCTTGGTGAGCTGTTCCTCGGGCTTGGGGTCCAAGATTTGCTCGACCTTATTGCCCACAGCGCGCGGGGCAACCTTGCCGGCGCCGACGGCGGCAAACAGGTCCTCGAGCTGCTTGAAGTTAAACTGCTCCGCCACGGCGTTGAGCGCACGCGTCGAACGCGGCGTAGAAATGCCATAGCCACGCTTACGCAGGTCCTTAGCCAGCATATCGCGACCAGCAGCAGCGTCGTCGTCCTTGGTCGCAGCGGCAAAATAGCGGCGGATCTTTGACTTGGCGGAAGGTGTCTTAACGATCTTGAGCCAATCACGCGACGGCTTGGAACTCTTGTTAGTCAGAATCTCGACACGGTCACCCGTCTTAATCTCGTGCGTGAGCGGAGCCACCGCACCGTTGATTTTGGCGCCGACGCAATGGTTTCCCACCTCGGTGTGAACGGCGTAGGCAAAGTCGAGCGGCGTGGAGCCGGCACGAAGCGCCATGACCTCGCCCTTGGGCGTAAAGACAAAGATCTCCTGATCGAAGAGGTCGACCTTCAGCGAATGCAGGTATTCCTTGGCATCGGTGATCTCGTCGGAAGCCGCCCAATCGAGCGAATGCTTGAGCCAGTTGATCTGGTCGTCCAAACGTTGAGCGTCATTGGTCTTGGAAGCAGACGATCCGCCCGACTTCTTATATAGCCAGTGGGCGGCAATGCCGTACTCAGCCTGCTCATGCATCTCGTAGGTACGAATCTGAATCTCGAGCGGACGAGCCGTGGGGCCGATAACCGTCGTGTGGAGCGACTGGTAGTTATTGACCTTGGGCATGGCGATATAGTCTTTAAAGCGACCAGGCATGGGGTGCCACAGCGTATGCACCGCGCCAAGCGTGGAGTAGCAATCGCGCACTGAATGCGTGATGACGCGCAGTGCCACCAGGTCGTAGATTTCGGAGAATTCCTTGCCCTTGCGCTTCATCTTTTGGTAGATGGACCAATAGTGCTTGGAACGGCCGTTGATCTGGAAGTCCTCTAGACCAATGCGGTTGAGCTCATCGGTAAGCGTCTTGATGGTCTCGGCCAGATAGCGTTCACGGACCTCGCGCGACTCCGCCACCATGCGCGCGATGCGTTGGTAGGCGTCGGGCTCAAGGTAGAAGAAGGACAGGTCCTCGAGCTCCCATTTAATGGAGCTCATGCCCAGACGGTCGGCCAGGGGCGCATACACGTCCATGGTCTCGCGAGCCTTAAACAGGCGACGGTCCTCACGCAGGGCTGCAAGGGTGCGCATGTTGTGCAGACGGTCGGCAAGCTTAACGATGATGACGCGGATGTCCTTGGACATGGCGAGGAACATCTTTCGCAGCGTGAGCGCCTGTTTCTCGTCCATACTGTCGACTTCGATGTTGGTGAGCTTGGTCACGCCATCGACGAGCTCGGCCACCGTATCGCCAAACAGGCCGGAAACATCGGCAAGCGAGGTCTCGGTATCCTCGACGGTATCGTGCAGCAGCGCGGCGCACACCACATCGCAGTCCATCTTGAGATCGGCCAAAATGATGGCCACCTCGACGGGATGGTTGATGTACATCTCACCCGAGCGGCGCTTTTGGTTGCAGTGCTTCTCGGCAGCAAAGCAATAGGCCTGCTCCACCTTAGAAAAGTCGTCCTCATTCATATATTTGAGGCACAGGCGCTCCAGTTTGTCGTAGCTGTCCGCCATAATCTCGGGCGGCAGCTCATCGGCATGCTTATAGTGCTCCATCTCCGAGAACGGCTGGAGGGCGGAATCATGGGCGGTACGGGCTGCGGCATCCATCGAGGTCCCCTTCCCCTAGGCCCGCGGTACGATCGGGCGGTTAACTTTGGCTAGCATATCAGAAGCGCACGAATCGAGCGCCCAACTCCGGAAAGCCGAGAACTCCATGCGCGAACGCAAGCCCTCCAAATAGCGAATTGACCTGCTCAATTGCACACGGCCGGGGTTTTCGGCCATCGCGATGCGACGGGTGTCGTCAAACCCCGAAACGCGACAGAAGCCAAGCTCTTCGAAGATTCCCAGGCCACTTTCCACCGAGCGCTCGTCGACCGGCGTGCGGGCATCGATGGCAAGGCACATCTGCGCGATGTCGATATCGCTCGCGCTAAAGGAATCGTCCCCGGTCTTGCCGCGGTTGGAGCGCCACATGGTTTGCAGCGCGCGATAGAGCGTGACGAGCTCGTCGCGCTCGGGCGCATAGCAGTCGAGTAGGCGCTCATTAATGCGGGCGTCGCGCGACGAATAGAGCAGGTGAATCACGGCGGGCTGTCCATCGCGACCGGCGCGGCCACTCATCTGGTTGAACTCAATGGCGCCAAACGGCATGTGGTACAGCACGACATGGCGGATATCGGGCAGATTGACACCCTCGCCAAAGGCGGAGGTCGAAACGATGCAGCTGAGGCTTCCGTCTCGGAATGCTTCCTCCACGCGGCGGCGATCGGAGCGCGCAAGCCCCGCGTTATAGAACGCGATATGGGTTGCGCAATCGGGCACACGCTTGCGCAACGTCTTGGCGAGCGCCACGGACTGGTCGCGCGAATTGACGTAAATGACGGTCTTCTCCCCCGTCGCCACGATCGACACCAAACGGTTCTCGCGGCTCGCAAGGTCGCGGTCGTCCTCGAGCTGCAGGTTCTCGCGCACCGTCTCGTCGACCACCGTGCGAGTAATCGGCAGCATGCGGGCAAGCTCGGCCACGACCGGAGCCGTCGCGGTGGCCGTCGCAGCCATAACAACCGGGTCGCCCAGGGCTTTGAGGATATCGGGCATGTCGAGATAGGCGCTGCGGTCGCCGCCCTTGGCAAGGCCGGCGTGGTGCGCCTCATCGATAACGACAAAGCCGATGCGGCCCGAACGCGCGAAGCGGTCACGGTGGATAGATAGGAACTCGGGCGTCGTGAGCACGATACCGGTGCGGCCCGAAGCTAGGCCGGCGAACACGTCATCGCGTGCGGCCTCCACGGTCTCGCCGGTCAGCACGCCAACGCCAATGCCGAGCGCAGCCATCGTCGATGAAAGATGATAGGCCTGGTCGGCAACGAGTGCGCGCAGCGGATAGACAAAGATGCTCGCACGCCCTCGAAGGACCGCCTCGCGCGCGGCATGCGCATGGAAGATGAGCGACTTACCACGTCCCGTCCCCATAACGGCCAAAACGCTCTGGTGGTCGGCGAGCACGTCGAGTGCCTCGACCTGCGCGCGATGTGGCTGGTTCGAGCCGATAAAGCTATGGATAAGCGAGCGCGTGAGCTCGGTATAAGAAAGCTGGGCGAGCGTCTCGCGTTTACGCGACTCCAGGCGCAGGCCAGAATCCGCCGGTTGCACGCCGCGGCGAAGCTCGCATGCCGGATCGTCGATATTGGACGCCGCGGTATCGCGCACCAAGACATCTTTGATCATGAGCTTGGGCTTCACGCGTCCCTGCCAATGCTCGGCCACGGCCTCGAACACCAAGTCGACGGCGCTGTCGCAATTGATGAGCTTATCGATCTGCGGCACGCGGAACATGATGGCCGGCACACTCGCGGCGCCATCGGTCGCCACAAAGCGCATGTGCTCGCCGGTTTTGCCCACCACGGCGCGATCGCACATCGTCACGCCCTCGGCAGCCAGCAGCGGCACCTTATTGCCCTGGCCAAACGGCTCAAGACGGGAAATCTGCTCGATAGTCTCGATATTTAGCTCGGAGAGGTCAACGGTGGCGGCAACCTCGTCAGTGTCCTCAAAGTCATCGGCGGGAAGCTCCGATAGCACGGCCGAAAGGCGCCGGCGGAACTCATCGAGCTTGGATGCCTCGATGGTCACACCCACCGCACCGGCATGCCCGCCGCGGCGAATCAGCAGGTCGGAGCAACGCTCGACGGCGTCGAACAGGTTGACCTTGCCCACCGAGCGGCCCGATCCGCGTGCAACGCCGTCCTCGATCGAGAAGAGCAGCGCCGGCACGTGATAGCGATTGGTCAGGCGGCTCGCCACGATGCCCTTGACGCCCTCGTGCCAGCCTTCGCCGCCCACGACGATTGCGCGCCCACCGTCATAGGTCTCCTCGACCTTTGCCATGGCGTCGCGTGTGAGCTCCGCCTCGATCTCGCGGCGCTGACGGTTGATCTCCTCGAGCTCGGCCGCCAGCGCGCTTGCCTCGATAGGATCGCGGGCAAGCAACAGGTCGAGCGCCAGCTTGGGATCGGCCATGCGGCCGGCGGCGTTCAAGCGGGGAATGAGCGAAAACGACAGGCCGTCGGCCGTAATGGTAGAAAGGTCGGCCTTGGCAAGTGCGGCAAGCGCGATATAGCCGGGACGGGCCGTCACGCGCATCTGTTGGATGCCCTCGGCGACCAGTGCGCGATTCTCGGGCGTGAGCGGCATCATGTCGGACACGGTGCCCAGCGCCGCGACCTCGATCAGCGAACGCCAATACGACGGCTTGCCCAAACGCTCGCCCAGGACCTGCACCAGCTTGAGCGCCACACCGGCACCGGCAAGCTCGCGCGAGGGACCCTCGTCCTCGAGCTTGGGGTCGGTCAGGGGCACGCCCTGCGGCACCTGGTCGGACGGCTCGTGATGGTCCGTGACCACCAAATCGATCCCCAGGCTCTCCAGATAGGAGACCTCCTCCTTGGCGGCAATGCCGTTATCGACGGTCACGATCAGGTTGGGTTGGGCGAGCTCGTTGACGCGGTCGAGCGCCGCACGCGACAGGCCGTAGCCCTCGTCAAAGCGATGCGGAATAAACGGCGTGACGTTGGCGCCAAACGTGCGCAGCGCTTCAGTCAACAGGCAGGTCGATGTAATGCCGTCGACGTCAAAATCGCCAAAGACCGCAATGTGCTCGTGGTTGCGAATAGCACGCTCGACGCGGTCGGCAACGACCGACATGCCCGGGATAATGAGTGGGTCAGCCCAGTCGCGATCGAGCGAAGGCGTCAAAAACAGCTGGCCTTCTTCGATGGATGTAATGCCGTGCGCAACCATAATGCGCGCCACCAGCCCGGGTATTCCCAGGCCAGCCGAAAGCTCCCTTTCGAGTTCGGGGTTTTGCTGAGCGACCGCCCAGCGATGCGTCGTCTTAAGCGATGACATAGGCGCCCACCCCCGATAGGGGCAGGTCGCCGCGATACCTCTCACGGTTCATAGCGATGAGTCCTCTGTGTATGCCCGCTTCGGCAGGCAGATCTGTTGAACGGATTTATTATACCGTGCAGCGCGGACGCCAATCGCCGCAGCACGCCGCGGTTTCGGTAAACGATGCCGGTAATAGCCTCGAAATAATCGAGCGTTTCTGACGCACGGACGCACGCGAGCGTCTAGCATATCCATTCAAAACGGATTCACGAGCAAAGGGAGTCACAAGAGCATATGAAGCAATGGGTTGGACTGGGCAAGTTTCTCGCGGGGCACATGCAGGTCATCGTTCCGATTTGCGTGACGCTCGGCGTGCTCTTTCCCCAGCAGATCGGCGTGCTCAAGCCCATCGTTCCCGCCCTGTTTGCCTTTATGACGTTTCAGGGTGCGCTCAGCAACACCTTTCACCAGGTGGCCGAGGTGTTCCGCCGTCCGCTGCACCTGGTCTTGGCGTTGTTCGTCTCGGCGGTGCTTATCCCTATCGCAGCTTATGCCATGGGATCGTTATTCTTTGGCTCCAACCCCAACCTTGTCTGCGGCATCGTGCTCGAGTACAGCGTACCCGTGGCAGTCACTGCTTTTATGTGGATCAGCATGTTCGGCGGCAACGGCCCGCTCGCGCTCACCATCATCCTGACGTCCTCGGTCATCTCGCCCGTCACGATTCCGCTCACGCTTAAGCTCCTGCTGGGTGCCACCGTTGCAATCGATGTTACGGGCATGATGCAGAACATGGCCTTTATGATCGCCATCCCCGCCGTGCTCGGCATCGTGATCAACGAGTTCACGCGCGGATGGGGACACGAGAAACTCTCCCCCGCGCTTTCGCCCGCCTGCAAGTTTATGATGATGGGTGTCATCGCCTCCAACTCCACCGCCATGAGCGAGTACGTGCTACACATGAATGCGGTGCGCCTGGAAGTCGCCCTCTTTATTTTGACCTTCGCCATCAGCGGCTTTGTCGTCGGCATTCTGGTCGCCCGCGCGTTGCACCTGCCGTATAGCGAGACGACCACCATGTGCTTTACCTGCGGCATGCGCAATATCTCTTCGGGCGCCGTCATCGCCACGCAGTATTTTCCCGGCGAGGTCGTGTTTCCCGTCATGTGCGGAACGCTGTTTCAGCAGGTGCTCGCCTCGGTTATCGGACATCTCTTTGAGCGACTGACCGGCGAGGAGCGCGCCGCCCAGCGCAAGCGCGTCGAGGCCGGCCGCGACGCCATGGCGCGCTAAACCGTCCGCAGTGTGCGGGCGCTCACTTTACGATGCGAGCGCCTCCAGATGTGCGCGGAGTCGCTCCGCATCGACATCGAGCGTGGTCTCAGCATTGACCTGGGCCAAACGATAGCCGACAAAGTAGGGCGAAACCACCCAACGCGGCAGCGCCTTGGCAATGGTCCGACCGCCCAGGTGATAGAAGAACAGGTTGTACGACTCTGCGCGACCACCGTGGTGCTCGTTCAGGATATAGCGCAGAGCTACCTGGATCGCATCGGCGAAGAGATCCGCCTCGGCTTGGTCTCTCGTGTCATCGCTGGCGGCGATTCCCTGCGGGGCTGAAACATTGACCTCAAAGAACCCCATAATCGGTTCGGTTGAGATGTTGACCGAGATTCTCCCCTGTTGCCAGACATTGATGCCTTCGAAATTGGCAGAAGTCAGCGAAGTGTAGCCGTCTTCCTGCTCCAAACCCACAATCTGCATGTGCGGATGAACGAGACTACCGCCCGAGAGCGGACCCTTGTTCTTGTACATGAGCACACTGCGATACTGCTGTGAATCGATCATCTGCTGCCAGCAACCCAGGGCAAACCGCATCACATGGTGGAGTTCATCCGGCTCATAGGTCACCAGGTCGGCATCGTGATCGGCCGACTCGATCAGCACGGTTTGACGGGTGGCGCGCAGGGTCTTGAACTTATTCTCGAGCCAAATGCAATCGCCATCACGGCGAATGATGTCGGTGAGCCCCTCCGTGTTGCAAAAGGGGCACGCGGTACCGGGGCGACGGTTGTCGTCGGGCTTGCCGCTCGCCTGCTGAACATCGAATACAAGCGCCACGGGCTACACCTCCAGCGGTACGATCCTTGTGCCATGGAGCTCGGAGACGCCCAGTGCCGCCGCCACGGTATCGCGGTTGGCCGTGGAAATGCCGCCGCCGGGAAGGATGGTCAAGCGGTCGCCCGCACACTCGATAAGACGCGACAGATGCTCCAGGTTGTCCTCGATCGGCGTGCCGGCGGCACCGCCGTGCGTCAGGATGCGTGTGATGCCGCAGTCGGCGAGTGTGTCAATCGCGTCGAGCTGAGCCTCGGGCGAGAGCTGGTCAAACGCCATGTGGAAGGTGATGTCGATGGGCTCACGCTTGCATTCCTCGGTCGCGCAGCCCGCGGCCATCACGAGGGCGCCCAACGTAAGCTCGTCGAGCGCCCATCCGCCAGCGCAGGGCTTGCAGCAGCCAAAGACCAAGCCGTCAACGCCGGCGCTTACGGCAAGGCCCAGGTCCATCTCCATCATGCGCAGCTCGTCTTGGTTGTAATGAAAGTCACCGCCACGCGGGCGAATCATGCACATCACTCGCGCGTCATGCTCGTGAGCATAGCTGACTGTAGCGCTGATAACGCCGGCAGAAGGCGTGGTGCCACCAACGGCAAGGTTGTCGCACAGCTCGATACGCCTTGCACCGGCATCGATAGCCGCCGGCACCCGCTCAAAGTTCTCGGCACAAAACTCGTACAGCATAGATAGACCCCCAAAGACAGCAGATGTTTTCCGACGGGCATTGTCACACATCCCCATGAAGTTGCGGTGGAATAGGGACTCTTTTGGCCTCTGAGGCTCCCA
>CAUGKA010000065.1 GCA_959599615.1 uncultured Collinsella sp.
CCTGCTCTACAGTCCTGCGCAAGACGAAGGCCACATTAAGTGGCCTTCTTTGCGTGCGGAACTCGCGACAAACCTAACCCATCTCGCCCAGCCGTCTGACACGGGGCTCCAAGCTTGTCAAAAAAGCGGTCGGCGCGCAGGTGCGCCGACCGCCGATATATGGGGTCTGATATTTTCTATCAGCTAGGGCCTCTTACTCGTCGAGGAGATCTTCTGGCATGTCGTTGCCGTCGCCTAGATCGACAGGGGTTTCTTCGGGGGCAGAGCCGTCTTCTGTGGCTTCGCCTTCGGGCTTTTCCTTGGCGGCCGTCATGCGGGCGACAGCGCATACGCGGTCGTTGTCGTCGACGGTCATCATCTTGACGCCCTGGGTGGCGCGGCCGGTCTGGCTGATCTCGTCGGTCTTGACGCGAATAACCGTCGCGCCCTCCGTCACGATGAACAGCTCGTGCTGCGGGCCCACCGTCTTCATGGCCGCGAGGTTACCCTTACGCTCGGTCATTTGGATGGTGTAGACGCCCTGGCCGCCGCGATTCTGCTCCGGGTAGTCCGCGACCGGCGTGCGCTTGCCGTAGCCGCGCTCGGTGATGACGAACAGATCGCCGTTGCCGTTAGTGACTTCCATGCCCAGAACGCTCACGCCGTCCTTCATACCGATACCGCGAACGCCGCTGGTATCGCGGCCGGTGGCGCGCACCTGTTCCTCGGAGAACATGATCGCCTTGCCCGCGGTGGTGGCCAGGATAATCTTGTCGCCCTCGCGCACGCGGCGCACGTTCAGCAGCGCGTCGTCGTCACGCAGGTTGATAGCGATCAGGCCGTCGCGACGGCTGCGGTCATACGCGCTCATCACGGTCTTCTTGACCATGCCGCTCTTGGTGGCAAACATCAGATACTCGTCGGCAGGGAACTCGCGGCAGCTGATGACGCTCGCGATCTTCTCGCCCTCCTCGAAGGGCAGCAGGTTGACGATCGCGGTACCGCGTGCCTGGCGCGTACCCACCGGCAGCTCGTGCACCTTCAGGCGATAGACCTTGCCCTTGCTCGAGAAGAACAGCACGTACTCGTGCGTGGACGCGATGAACATCTCGTCGATGACGTCGTCCTCTTTGAGGTTGACGCCCGAGACGCCCTTGCCGCCGCGCTTCTGGGCGCGGTAGGCGGCCACCGGGATGCGCTTGACATAGCCGGTGTGGGTGATGGTCACGACCATGTCCTCGTCGGCAATGAGGTCCTCGACGTCCAGGTCCTTCTCGACATGGCTGATCTCGGTGCGGCGCTTATCGCCGAACTTCTTGGAGATCTCGCGCATCTCTTCCTTGATGACGCCCAGGATCTTCCCCTCGTGCGCCAGCAGGTCCTCGTAGTAGGCGATGGCGCGGCGCAGGCCGTCCAGCTCTTCCTGAATCTTGTCGCGCTCCAGGCCGGTCAGGCGGCGCAGCTTCATCTCGAGGATGGCCGTGGTCTGCTCGGGCGTAAAGCCAAAGCGCTCGATCAGGCGGCTGCTGGCCTCGGAGTCGGTCTGCGAGGAACGGATGATGCTGATGACCTCGTCAATATGGTCGAGAGCCATCAGGTAGCCCTCAAGGATATGCGCGCGGGCCCGGGCCTTCTTAAGGTCGAAGCGGGTGCGGCGGGTGACGACGTCGACCTGGTGGTCGATGTAGTGCTGCAGCATCTCGCGCAGGCTCAGGCATTTTGGAACGCCGTTGACGAGCGCCAGGTTGTTGGCGCCAAAGGTCGTCTGCAGCGAGGTGTACTTATACAGGTTGTTGAGCACGACCTGCGGAATGACGCCCTTCTTGAGCTCGATAACCAGACGGATGCCCTTCTGGTTGGACTCATCGCGCATATCCGAGATGCCCTCGATGCGCTTGTCGTTGACGAGCTGGGCGATCTTCTCCTGCAGGGTGCCCTTGTTGACCATATAGGGAATCTCGGTAAAGACCAGGCGGCTGCGGCCGGTCTTGGTGGACTCCACGTGTGCCTTGGCACGCACGGTAATGGAGCCGCGACCGGTCTCGTAGCTCTGCTTAATGCCGGCGCTGCCCATGATGATGGCGCCGGTGGGGAAGTCCGGACCGGGCATGATCTGCATGAGCTCGTCGACAGTGGCGTCGGGATTATCGATCAGGTAGCAGGTTGCCTCGATCGCCTCGGTGAGGTTATGCGGGGCGATATTGGTGGCCATGCCGACGGCGATGCCCTGGCTGCCGTTGACCAGCAGGTTGGGGAAGCGCGCAGGCAGCGCCTGAGGCTCGGCGAGCGATTCGTCGTAGTTGGGCTGCCAGTCGACGGTATCCTTCTGCAAGTCACGCAGCAATTCCATGGCGGGCTTTGCTAGGCGGCTCTCGGTGTAACGCATGGCCGCCGCGCCGTCGCCGTCGATGTTACCGAAGTTGCCGTGACCGTCGATGAGCGGCGTGCGCATGGAGAACCACTGCGCCAGGCGGACCATGGCCTCATAGACCGCGGAGTCGCCATGCGGGTGGTACTTACCGATAACTTCGCCGACCGTCCAGGCCGACTTCTTGTGTGGGCGGTTGGGGTAGATGCCGCTCTCGTTCATCGCGTACAGGATGCGGCGGTGCACCGGCTTTAAGCCGTCGCGTACATCCGGCAGGGCGCGCGCCGTGATGACCGACATCGAATACTCGATAAACGACTGCTTCATCTCGCGGCCAAACTCCGAAATCTGGAGCTGGCCACCGTTGATATCCTCGCCGGCCGAGGCACCACGGTCGACTTCGCCAAAGCTCTCCTCGAGCTCGGTGTCGTCGTCCTCTTCCTCATCATCATCGGCATCGGGGTTATAGGCGTCCGGGTCGCCGTCCTCGCCCTGCTCAGCACGGGCAAGCAGGCGCTTCAGATCGTCGGGCATACCGGCATCGCCGGCCTCGCCCATACCCTCGTTATTGTTGATATCGTCTGCCACGTTACCTCCTCTTAAGCATCAAGGAAACGCGCGTCGTGCGCGTGCTTCTCGATGTACTCGCGGCGATAGCCGACCTCGGAACCCATCAGTTCGCGCACGGCGCGGTCTGCCACCACGGCGTCCTCGATCGACACACGCTGCAGGATGCGGGTCTTGGGGTCCATCGTCGTCGAGGCGAGCTGCTTGGGGTCCATCTCGCCCAGACCCTTGTAGCGCTGAACGGTATAGCCCTTGCGCTTTTTGGTGATCTTGCCGTCCTTGGCCTTGCCGTCCTCGTCGTTGTCGTCGGGGTTCAGGCCCAGACTCTGGATGGTGTCGCGCAGGATCTCGTCTTCGGGCTGACGGCCGTTGGGATACACGTAGTGGATCTTGTTGCGCACCTTAATGCCAAAGATGGGCGGGCAGGCAACATAGACGTAGCCGGCATCGATCAGCGGACGCATGTACTTGTAGAAGAACGTCAGCAGCAGGATGCGGATATGCGCACCGTCGACGTCTGCATCGGTCATGATGATGATCTTGTGGTAGCGCGCCTTGGTGATATCGAAGTCGCCGCCGTCGCCGGCACTCGTCGTGACGCCGCAGCCGATCGCGGTAATCAGCGACTGGATGGTGTCACTCGAGAATGCGCGATGGTCACCAACGCGTTCGACGTTCAGAATCTTGCCGCGCAGGGGCAGAATCGCCTGGATGTCTCGGCGACGGCCGTCCTTGGCCGAACCGCCTGCCGAGTCACCCTCTACGATGAAGAGCTCGGTCAGCTCGGCATCGCGCACCGAGCAGTCGGCGAGCTTGCCGGGCAGCGACGCCGTCTCGAGCAGGCTCTTGCGGCGGGTCGCCTCGCGCGCCTTGCGGGCGGCGTTGCGTGCCTTGCAGGCCTGCTGGGCCTTCTTGACGATCTCGCGGGCGGGCTTGGGATGCTCCTCGAGGTAATCGGCGAGGCCATCGGTCACGATCTTGAGCGTGAGCGCGCGCATATAGGAGCTACCGAGCTTGGCCTTGGTCTGGCCCTCAAACTGCGGATCGGGCAGCTTGACCGAGATAACGGCCGAAAGGCCCTCGCGCACATCGTCGCCGGTCAGGTTGGCGTCTTTTTCCTTGAGCAGGTTCTGTTTGCGCGCGTAGTCGTTAATCACGCGAGTGAGCGCGGTGCGGAAGCCCTCAAGGTGCATGCCGCCCTCGGGAGTGTAGATGTCGTTGGCGAACGACATGACGTTCTCGCCGTAGCCGCTATTCCACTGCAGGGAAACCTCAACCTCGCCCATCTTGGTCACAGGCGCGTCCGGATCCGATTTGCCCTCGATGTAGATGGGCTCCTTAAAGGCCTCGGGGACGTCCTTGCCCTCGTTGAGGAACTTGACGAAGTCGATGATGCCGCCCTCGTAGCAAAACTCCTCCACGTGGGGAGTCACCTCGCGCTCGTCGGTCAGCACGATTTTGAGGTTCTTATTGAGGAACGCCGTCTCCTGCAGACGGTTGTGCAGCGTATCGAAATCGTAGATGCAGGTCTCGAAGATCTCGTCGTCGGGCCAGAAGGTGACGGTGGTGCCCGTCGAATCCGAGGTGCCCACGACCTCCATCTTCTTGACGGTCTTGCCGCGCGAGAATTCCATCTCGTAGGTGTTGCCATCGCGACGAACCTGAACGACCACGCGCTTGGACAGTGCGTTGACGACGGAGATGCCCACGCCGTGCAGGCCGCCCGAGACCTTATAGGCCGAGTTATCGAACTTACCGCCGGCGTGCAAGATCGTCATAACGACCTCGAGCGTCGGGATCTTTTTAACAGGGTGCTCGTCGACGGGGATGCCGCGCCCGTTGTCGACGACCGTGATGGAGTTGTCGGCGTGGACCGTCACCTGGATCTCGGTGCAGAAACCGGCCATGGCCTCGTCGACGGAGTTGTCAACGATCTCCCACACCAGGTGATGCAGACCGCTGGCGCTCGTCGAGCCGATATACATGCCCGGGCGCTTACGAACGGCCTCGAGACCTTCGAGAATCTTAATCTCGCCGCCATCGTAATCGTTTTCGTTTGCCACACGTCCTCCTTCAGTCAAGAAAATGTGTACAGCCTTACTAGTTTATCGTAAAAAAATACCCTCGGGAACGAGGGTATTTAGCTCTACAAGGCCACCAGATGCGATTTAAGGCTCTTTTTTGCTTTGCACGCCCTTGGCCCACTCGGCACTGGCTCTCATGGCGTTCTCGAGGGCCTCGCGCAGTTTTTGGTCTTCGATGGGCGCCACTTGGCGCTCAATCTCGGTGCGCTCGGCCTCACTTAGGTCGGCGTGCGGGGCCGGCGGGCGCTCGGTCGTCGCCGGGCGCAGGCGCTCCTTGGCAGCGGGCGGCGTGTGACCGGGCGCGGTGGTTTTGAACACCAGGCCGTCCACATGCGCACCGGCGCGCTCCATGCGCGCGCGGATGATCTCGCGCAGCAGCGTCATTTCCTGCGTCCACGAGGGCGAGTCGAGATACACCAACAGCTCATTGGACTCGGGCAGGTAGCGCAGTCCCGTCACATGGCGTCCCTCGCGCGTGCCCGAGCACACCGCATTCCATGCGCGATAGACCGTGCGCGACTCCTCGGCGGCCTCCATCTGCGCGCGGCGCTTAGGCGTCGCAGCCGCCAGGATGCGCTGGCGCTCTGCGTTCAAAAACCCGTTGAAGGCGACCGTTTCGCTCTCGCGCTCGTAATTAGCACGTCTCACCCATGCTCACCACCTTGGCTCGATCAAGCAGGTCATCGGTAAAGTACCCCAGGTTGGTCGTGGTTATGACCGTCTGGATATCATCGCCGATCAGCCGCAGGAAAGCTCCGCGACGCTCGCCGTCGAGCTCGCTCATCACGTCGTCCAGAAGCAGCAGCGGGGCGGTGCCCAGGACATCGCGAGCCACGGCCACCTCGGCCACCTTCCAGGACAGCACCAGCGTGCGCTGCTGTCCTTGGCTGGCAAATGAACGGGCGGAGCGACCAGCCACGGTAAACTCAATCTCGTCGCGGTGCGGTCCCACCAACGTCACGCCGCGGCGAATTTCCTCGTCGGCGTGCTCATCAAGAGCAGCCAGCATGCGCTCGTACGCCCAGCCCTTCAGCTCTTCGCGATCCTCGGCCTGGGGCAAATCCCCCAGCGTGGACGCATAGGTCACGTTGGCGGCCTCACCTGACGCCACTTGCCCGTAGGCAGTGTGCACATGGCCCGCCAGCCGGTCGAGCAGGGCCAACCGGTGCACGAGCAGGGCCGAGCCCGCGCGGGCAATCGAATCGTTCCACGCGCCGAGCATCTCGCGGCAGCACCAAGTCTCCTTGAGCAAGGCGTTACGCTGGGTCACGCAGCGCCCATAGGTGCTCGCAAGATCGGCATAGCGTGCGCTCAGCTGCATGCCAAAGTCATCGAGGGCGGCGCGGCGCACACTGGCGCCTCGCTTAACCATGTCCAGATGGTCGGGGCAAAACAGCACGCTCGGCAGAACCCCGCGCACACCGGCGGCAGAGCATCTCTTGCCGTTGCGGCTAAACGAGCGCTTACCGTCCTCCGCGCTCAATCCCATATCAAGCACGCGGCCGTCACCCTCGAGCCTCAGCTCGATCTTGCACGAGCCCACGCCGTCATGGACGAGCTCGGCTGCGGTCGGACGCCTAAACGAGGCGCCGCTCGTCAGCAGCTGCAGCGCCTCTATGAGGTTGGTCTTTCCCGCCGCGTTGGGTCCCGCAAGTATCGTCACGCCCTCGTCCAGGGCAAGGCGATAGTTATCGAAGCTGCGGTAGTGTACGACGGAAAGATCACGGGCGAACATGGTCATGGCGCAGCGCTAGATGCGGACCGGCATGACCAGGTACAGGTAGTTGATCTTGTCGTAGGACTTGAAGATGCCCGCCTGCGAGTAGCTCTTGAGCTCCAGCGTGATCTCCTTCTCCTTGGACAGGGCATTGAGGCAGCCGAAGATGTAGTGGTAGTTGAAGGCGATGGTACCCGACTCGCCCTCGGCCTCGACATCGATCGTCTCCTGCGCAAGGTCCTGGTCATTGGAAATGGAGGACAGGCCCATCTGCCCGTTCTCGACATCGATCTCGAACTTGACGGCGGGGTTGGCGCTCGCGATAACGGCCACGCGCTTGAGGGCGGCGTTAAAGGCGGCGACGTCGATCTTGACGCTCGTCACGCACGAATCGGGGATGAGCTGCTTGTAGTTGGGGTACACGCCCTCGATGCGACGCGACACGTAGGTGGTGTTGCCGGCCTCAAAGACGACCTGGGTGTCGGTAGCCCCGATCATGATGGTCGCCCGGCTGGCCATGATGTTCAGCGCGTCGTTAAAGGCGTCGGCCGGAACGTTGAGTTCAAAGGAGCCCTCGAGGGTTGAGGTCTCGACCTGTGTATCGCACACGGCCAAGCGGAAGGAATCGGTCGCCACCAGGCGCACGGTGTTGTTCTCGACCTTCATGTGCACGCCGCCCAGGATGGGGCGGGCCTTGTCGGTCGAGGTGACGCGCCACACGCGGCCGACCATCTCGGACAAGATATCGGTCGGCAGCTCCACGGCACTCTCGATGGCATAGGCCGGAAACTCGGGGAAGTCATTGGCATCGAGCGTGTTCAGGCGGAAAGAGCTCTTCTCGCAACCAATCAGCACCTGGCGCTCGGACAGCTCAAAGGTGACCGGGGCATCGGGGAGAGTCTTGGTGATATTGGAGAGCATCTTACAGGGGATAACCATCTCGCCCTCTTCTTCGACATGCGCCGCGATGCGATGACGGATCGAGATGGTGTAGTTAGAGGTCTGGAATTCCAAGATGCCGTCTTGCGCCTTGACGAGCACGCCCGACAGGATGGGAAGGGTGGATGCCGAAGCGACACCCTTCATAACGACGCCGATGGCTTGTGTAAGCGAGCTCTGGCTGACGGTGAACTTCATCTTTTAATACCTTTCTATAGATATAAATATCTTAATAATAGTAATAGTACTGACGAAACTGTTGATTACTCCTAAAAGTGCAGGTCAGCCCTAAAAAGAGAATCGACAGGAACCTGTGTGCAACCGGGCATGTTTTCCACGTTCAAAACCTGCGCAAAACTTTTCATCACCGCGGCTCGAGTTTTCGACATCTTATAACCGCCGTTTCGACAAGTTTTCAACAGCTGTGTCCATTTACCTACGAGCGCAGTGTAATTTTATCGCGCAACGACTTGAGATCTTCGGTGACAGTCCGGTCTTCCTGAATCATCTTCTGAACCTTTTTATAGCTCGTGCTGACGGTCGAGTGGTTGCGGTTGCCAAACTCGGCGCCCACGGCCGTCGTCGTCATCTCGCACATTTCGATCGCCAGGTAGATAGCGATATGGCGCGCCTTGGCGATATTGGCGTTGCGGCGAGGCCCGATGAGTTCCTCGTGTGTCACACCGTATTGCTCCTCGATGACGGACTGGACCGTCTGCACGTTGATCTTCTTGGCCGATGTGTCGAAGTACTGGTTGGCGATGGCGTCGATGTCGTCAAAGGTGAGCTCCCCGCCCTCGCGCTCGCGATCGCCCGCTTCGCCGGCACAACGCTCGCAAAAGCTCTCGAGCTCGCGAATGTTGGTGCCCGAGACCTCGGCCATGTGTTTAAAGTGCGCGTCGGTCAGATGTCCGCCGTCGCCCCCGTAGGCCGCCAGCAGCGAGTCGTTGCCCGCCTCGGGTGCGGCGGCGATCGTGTTCTCGTAATAACGCTGCAAAATCTTGTACTTCATTTCGTAGCTGGGCTCCGCCACCAGGCACAGCAGACCGGCATTAAAGCGACTGGTCAGGCGCTCATCCATATTAAGGTCCTTGGGGGCGCGGTCGGCGGCGATCACGACTTTCTTGTTGTTACGGATAAATTCGTCCATCAACTGGAAGAAGTAATCCACACTCGCGCGCTTGCCAATGATGTTCTGGATGTCATCGATGATAAGCACGTCGACGCCGTGGTACGCCTGCATAATGGGGGCGTTGCTCTTCTTTTGGCGGTCGAATTCCGTCATCAAGTCGTCCAGATACGCCTGCGAGTTGGCGTACTTCACCTTGATCTCGGGCGATTTCTCTGCCAGCTCATTTTTGATGGCGAGCAGCAGGTGCGTCTTGCCCAGGCCCGATTTGCCGTAGATGAACAGCGACGTGCAGGTACCGGGCGTGTCTGCAAGCATGGCGAATTTGAGTGCCGATCGGTAGGCAAGGCTGTTCTCCG
>CAUGKA010000066.1 GCA_959599615.1 uncultured Collinsella sp.
AGGTATTCGTTCGACAATCGTTCCCAATGGCACGACAGGGCTCGATGATTCCATAACCATAACGGGTACAATCGATTTGGCCGGCTACAGCTATTATCCCACTCAGCCGAGCGGAGAGGTGACGGTTGAGAATGCGACCATTACCTTCTGTTACTCCAAGATCAAGGCCGAGCAGAATGGCAACAAGCTAAATTCCGATGCTACCCAGCACGAGAACATGCACTGCGGTCTTTTTCGAACGGTGGCAAACGGCGATCTCACAGTAAAAAACGTCACTTTGCGTGGTACTGTTGGGCCCGTTATTAATGACGGAAAGAGCTCTGAAGACACTGATGGAGCAAGCGGAAGCTCTTCGGGCGCGCTCGTGTGCCGCTACGTGTATGGGTCCAGCGACGGCAATGGCACCAAGATTAGAAAGATCTCAATTGATGGTCTTACGCTCAACAATCTGATTGTCGACGGCGCCAACAGCGCCACGGATGCTAACGCCTATATGCCTCTGCTCATCAACGAGATGCAGAAGTACGTGAGCCTGAACGCGAAGAATATCAAGACTACTGGGTACACGAGTGACACCAAGGCGGCTACGTCGCTGTTCGGAAAGCTTGGTGTAGGCAGTGAGGCCGATCAGGTGACGGCAAAGTTTGAGCAAATCAGCTTGCCCAGCCAAAAGAACAAAACGATCTTCACCCATGCGAGCCTGCTGGAGAGTTTTGGCTACGGAAGCACGAGCACGGGCTCTGCGGACTACACCTTTACTAAGGCCGATGCCGATGCCGATGCAGGCAAGGTGACATACGGATCTGAGATTGATGGGAGTACGGAGTACCCGGGCAAGCAGCTTTGGTATTACGACGAAGCGACGTATGGTGCCGTGAGCGGCTATGTGACGGTTGATGGTAAGAAGGACGGTGACGTCAGGCCTTGGTTTGGTGGCTATCTTCCTTATGTTTATAAGGGAAAGGCCACCGAGAGCGGCGTCCAATATCATGAAATTAAAGTCAACCAGCGCATTCCAAAGCTGGTAGAGGGATGCGGCACATATGGCGATCCGTATGCCGTTAAGGACGCGACTGAGATGAACGCCATCGCCAACTACATCAACAACCAAACTGCGCTCGACGGTTGGGAGGTCACCATTGCCGTCAACCAGAGTACGCTCTGTACTCGCCGCAGCGACAATAAAACCGACAATGAGGTTACGTACGTCTATAAGCAGGCGAAAGACACTGGGAAGAAGTGGGAAAAGAAGACCGGCGACACCACTGATCCTTCGGCCACACTTTCCGACGAGATGATGCACCGCTATATCCAAAGCGCGTACTACAGTATTGAACCTACCGGGGGTAATACGATCACCCTCGACGGCGCATCGTTTGGCGGTTTTGGCAACAAAGCCAACCCGTTCCGTGGCGTCATCGTTGGCAACCCTAAAGGTGATAAAAAGGCAACCATCAAGATAGAGAATAACGAGGGTTCGCTTCGCGGCCTTATTCCCTATAGTTACGGCAGCGTGGTGCGCGATCTGAATATTCGCTATGTGAACGCGTCGGCGACTATTACTTATTCTGCCAAGGATGCCGACGGTGTTCCGACGTCGTTCTTCGGTGGCGTTATCGGCTGCATCCTTGGCGGCGATAACATTATCGACGGTGTGGCCGTGAATGGGACAACGCCCGATAACTCCACAACCGGCTTTACGGTTGCTGGTGGCGGAACTAAGCCACATCTTGTTCCCATCGGCGGTTACGTTGGTGCCATTGCGGGCGGCGGTGTGATCTTCCGCAATATGTCAGGGACGTCTTGGCGCGCTGGAACCAGCGACAAGTCTCAGGGTCTTGGAACGGGCAACTTCCGGCAGTACGACAATCCCTACGTTGGTCGTGTGATTGATGGCTATGCCTTTAGCGAGGGCTGCAAAGTCGAAAACGGTAACGCTAACTACAAGATCAACGAGCTCACAAACAAGGGAGCTGCCTGCGTCACTACCACGGGCACCGACAACAAGTATATCGGCACTGATGCCGAGGCACCCGTGACCACGGTGGAAAACGCCCAGGGCCTTTTGGTGCTCTCGGCCATCATTAGCTCGGGTGCGGGTGCTGGAGCGGCACATACTGACTACGCTAATTATGGCGTGTTCCGCGGCTCCAAGGCGTACTGGGGCAGCGATAAGCAGGACCCGGCGATAAACGGCTACCTGTTTGGCAACAAGGAATATGGTAAGGTGCGAAATGCCAGCTACGACTGCGTGGGCAAGCCTGCGAGCGCTTCCGGCGATTTCGAAACCGCCAAAAACGATGACCAGAAGGCCCCGGGCAAACAGGGGTGGCACGGCCCGCTCAACCATGATGACGATGTAAATTCGCCCTACCTGGTGGCGTCCTACGCTGCCGACTACCAAACGGGCTACGTGTGCGCGTCGAAATCGATCGGCATGAGCCTGGAGTTCAAGGAAAATGCCACCTATGATATGACTGGCTACGGCACGGGATACGTGGGTCTCAGCGGCCGTTACTATTCCAATGCTTGCAGCTCGAACGAGGCGTCCACCGATCGCGACCGCATCACGCCGCACGTGGCAACGATCGACGGCAACGGGGCCACCATCACGGTGGGCACCAAAGATGCCACTTACGGCGTCGTCGAATATGCCGATGACGACTATAAGGTCTCGGGCGTGGGCGGCCTATTCAGCACCGTGATGTTCACCTCAACCAATGTGGGGCAGAGCGTCACCGCGAATGACGGCGCTCAGGTCAAAGACCTCACCTTTAGTAACTGCAACGTATCGCTCACGTACAAAGACGCCAACGGTAGCATTGCCTCGGGACCGGCATCGAACGACCTCATCGGCACCGGCCTTTTGGCGGGCGCAACGGCCAACTACGACGGCAACACGCGTGGCGTCTACCGCAACGTACAGATGAAGAACTGCACCGTGTTGGGCGCAAAGAGCGTAGGAGGGCTTCTTGGCAGCTCGGGCCGTACCAGCCGAAGGACGGATAACGACGTGACCTATATGGTCAATTTCGGCTCCGGCACGCAGGCGCCCGCGAATCTCTGTGACTGCTCATACACTGGCCTTAGCGTCACGGGCGAGAAGTACGTTGGCGGCTATGTGGGTGCGATCGCCTCGCCGTGCGGCGTGTGGACAACCGCGGCCACAGGGGTATACGAGAAGACTATTGGCAAAAACTCGACTATAACCGCCACGGGAACAACACCCTACGTGGGCGGCGTGTTCGGTTATACCTCCAGTAACGTATCGGTGAACACCAAAAATGGCATCACGGAAGCCGTCGCATCGAGCACGGCAGTCATCTCTGGGGTAAATGTACTCGCCACCGGGTCGAACACCGATAAGTACATGGGCGCCGGCGGTGTGGTCGGAAGCGCCTATAGAGGCGTTATTTCTATAAGCAACGTGCGCATTGATGCCGGAGGCGATGCCAAGAGCGCCATCATCGGCGATGCCACCGGAACGAACAATAGCATCCGTAATGCGGGCGGCTTGATTGGCGAGGTCACGAGCAGTGGCAGTCCCAACACGTACTGGTTTGAGGGCTGTAGCGTCGAGAATATCAACATTGCCGGCACCGACCAATGCTCGGGCGGACTTATCGGCTACTACTTCAGCAATGTGAACATAGCCTGCAACAATATCGCGATTGAGAGCGCCACGATCAAGGGCAGGTGGAGCGGCGGTCTACTTGGCGCGATTAACAGCGGTGCCGACGTCATCAACGTCACCAACACAAAGGTATCTAACACAACGTTTGGCGGAACCTCCAACGGCGGCATTGCGGGCGACGGACGCGGCCAGTTCCATCTGGTAAACGTGCTCATGGACAGCAATACCTACAAATTGGGCTCTAAGCAGGGCGTGCTCTTAGGCGAGGTTGACACAAACGGCTATAGCCTCTCCGCAGCGGGCGTGAACGTAAAGCTCGGCAACGGCAAGACCACGCGTGATCTGCCGCCGATGGTTTACACGACCAATACGGCCGCCGTAAACAGGAAGACCTACATCGCGTTCGGCGACTATAAGGACACGCTGCGCGCGCCCGACGAGGGCACCACGCTCTACGGTGCGGACGATACCGCTACCACGGCGGCAAGCCCGTACGTGACCACGAGCCCCGTGAGCACGCTGGCGGTGCGTGCCTCCGACAACGACACCACCGACCGCTACCTGTTTGGCGACGGCGCCGCCATCGACACCGCGGCGACCATCCAGAGCGAGGCGGCTGCTGGCGTTGATGGCCGCTACACCTACACCAATATCGGCGGCATTAATGACAACGGCGCCTATCAAAATACCTCGAGCTACGATGCCTCATCCGTGGCGAGTAAGTTCAATTCGAATAATGATACAAGCAGCAACCAGGCCACAACAGATTTCCCCGTTTTGGTGATCTCTGGCAACGACAACACGACGGTCAAGAGCTATCTAAACATCGTCACGAACGGCGGCTTCTCCGACGCTTGCAGATTGAATAACGAGAATGGCACCAATCCGCACGTGACGGCCAAAGCAGAGGTTTTCCAACTCAAGGATGGTGTGTTCGTTAAGGACGATGGCGCGTCGAACAATCCCACGCTTCGCGTGGTGAACAACGGCAAGAACAACATGTCGTTTAGCCCAAGCTCCGATTGGGATAACGGCAAGGGTCGCTTTACGCTCCTGACCGTCACCTTTACCGAGGCGGGTCAGAGCTACAACGTTCAGGTGCCGATCATCGTTAAGCGCAAGCTCGAGATCGATTTCACTGCAACGTATGATTACGGCACTAAATTTAAAGAAAGCGACTACGCTAACCTTGGAAAAGATGCACACGTGCTTACGAGCTTTGGCGAGCCGATGACGGGTCTGCTTACCTGGACATACAATTCTGCCAATGGGAAGGAAGTCGACTTTGGCTGGGACAGCTATATGGCTGCTGGCGGCTCGATGAAGGGGCTCGGTAAGAGCATCCTCTTCAATGGTGCCGACGGAAGGTTGCCCCAGGGCACCCAGCTTACGCTCATCGATGCGAACGTTGACGGCCGGGCCGGTGGCAGAGAGTATCACTATACGGTGGGCGAAGGCGGAGCAACGAGCGTTTCCCTGAGCGGAAACGACGGCTTTAAGGATTCTGCGGGCAATCCATATCAGGAGCGATGGCTGAGCGAGATTTTGGATGTGTCGGCCACACAGGATGGCGCCGGCACATGGACCGTGTGTGATAACGTGGCAGAGGCGACCGCTAAAGCGAAACTCGATGGCAAGTGGACGCTGTTTAAGGTTGCGGGTGCTGACGTTCCCAGCAACAGTCGCTATACGCTAAAGGTACCTAAGGAGAAGGATGCCGGCAGAGAGAAGCGTGCATCGGAGAGCGTCTACCTAGTTGTCAACGTGCCCAAGTCGGGCGACGGCGTGACGCAAGCTAGTATCAACGGTTTTACGGCTTCGTCTATTGACTCGAATTCTTCGGGTGCCCGCATATCTTGGAATCTGCATCACGTCTTGCGCACCGGTGGCGACGATAATCAAAACGGTACGGCATCGACATACAGCATCTTGTCCAATTACGGGCAGGAAGTTAACGACGGGGAGTCGGAGGCGCGCACTCCGGTTTCGAAGTCGACGGACGGCGCCGCCTACGTTCTTTCTCTTGACGTTACCGACAAAATTACGTTTAACCCAAGTCAGAACTATGCTGACTCGGACTCGTTGTTCTATCAGCTCGATACGTCACTGTGCAAGTATGGCGCCAACAATACCCTGACGGGGGTGAGTAGTTTCCCGAGCGGAACCTCGGCGATTGCTAAATTCTATGTTGCCATCGACAATCAGAACTATAAGTGGGATGGCGAAGATTGGGCGACGTGTGATTCTTCGACGTCTGCGTTCACGCAGACCGTGACGGATACGGGCGATGACTCGCTGAAGCTCAAGCTCGATTGTGACCTCGCCGGAATCCGCAAGCGTGCAACGGGCGGATCCTTTACCGTGCGTACGGTAGTGGAAGAGATTCGCCTTACGCCGGACGGCTGCAACAAGGTTATCTCCCTGTCCAAGCAGTCTGGCGAGGACGCCTGTACCAAGATGTCCTATACCGCCAAGCTTTCAACGCGTAAGGAAGGCCTTAATACCTCGAGCCTGACGCAGACGAAGCGCGGTAACGTCGGGTACTATCGCATGGACACGGGTGATACGACCATTACGCTTTCTGCGCCAGATAAGTCGCAGCTTGGTATTAACGTGGACGACCTACGTCCGATCGCGAATGGCACGATAGGCCTGGGTGCCACGTATGAACTGGGTGGACTCAGCAACGCCGCCGAGGCAATTGCGAACGCAGGCTCTGTTGTGTTTACGCTCGCGCTTCAGCGCCGCGGAACCGACGGCACGTATGAGAGCGTAACGGATGATATCTCCAACTACGTAACAGTGACGGAGAGTAAGCTTGCCGCGGTCGCTCCCTCCGGTAGCACGATCACCTTCACTGACTCGAAGGAGAACGGCAAGTTCAAAACGAAGAACGGTAATACGACGTTTAGCCTGCCCTTTACCGTTAAGGTCAACACGCAGGTTGAACAGCGTGAGCAGTTCTACGCGAACTATCGCTTGGTGATGACAGCGAGCCTGGTTAAGGGTGACGTGGCGAGCGCAAAGCCTCAATCGCCCGACTATGTGACCTATACGCTCACGAGGGTGAACCTCAACGGCATCGACCACTAGTTCCGAAGCCAACTGGCTTCGCAAAGGGGGCGGCAACCACCCGGTTGCCGCCCCCTTTCTAGTCTGCGCGATCCCAGTCTTGGACTCCGCTGGACAGTTAGTTCAGATACGTATAATTCCAGACCGGAGCAGGCGCATCCGGCGCTCGTTTTGGGGAAGAAAGGGGCTCAAAACTAGGGTTCGGTAGCTATCTGGGCTCGATTTGCGTGCAATGGGTCGCCAAAGAACCCTCTCCGGGGACCATAGCGCAGCTTTATCAGCATAGAAAAATACGTATCTGAACTAACTGTCCAGCCGCCGTTGGAGAAAGGTGTTTTAGCTCTCCCGACCCCTCCACCAACTTTCCAACTTCCCACTTAACTTAACACTTAAGGTGGAAAGCTGGGTAGAAAGCTGGAAAGTTAGGTGGAAAGCTGGTAAGTTAGGTGGAAAGTTGGAAAGTTGGGAGGTTCGGCATGAATGAGGAGTGGTTGGCGCAGGTTATCCATCATCTGCGGGCAATAGGAAACGACACCCAGCAGTACGAAGTAAAAGAAGCCAAGGGCGCGCTCCCCAAAAGCATCGTCGAGACGCTTTCGGCATTTTCCAACGCGCAGGGCGGCTTTATCATCCTCGGCATTTCCGAAAAGAACGGGTTTGTGCCCGTCGAGGGTTTTGATGCCCGCAAGATGCAAGACGCCCTCTCTTCCGCATGTGAAAAGCTGACACCCGTTGTGAGGCCGGATATCCAAGTGCTTCCCTTCGAGGATAAGCTGGTGCTTTGCGCGCGCATCAAAGAAATGCATCCACGCGATAAGCCCTGCTACATTGCGGCGCGCGGAATGTACGATTCGTCCTTTATCCGTACGGGCGACGGCGACCGGCGCATGACTCCCTACGAAATCGATCGCTTTATGGAGGAGCATGTTCAGCCTACATACGACGACGAGCCGGTCGAAGATGCCACGCTCGATGACCTTGACGCCGATCTTTTGCAAGGGTTTATAAAACGCCAGCGCGAGCTGCACCCCAGGCTTTTGGGCACCAGAAGCGAAGATGAGATTCTCCTTGACCTGCATGTGACCAAAAGGGTGGACGACGCAATCGTGCCGACGCTTGCCGCAATTGTCGCGATGGGACGGTTTCCGCAAAAGTTCTTCCCACGTCTCAATGTGACCTTTACGGCGTACCCCGGGACTACAAAAACGCAGCGAGTAAGCGATAACAAGCGTTTTGTGGATTCTCAGACCATTTTGGGTCCAATCCCTTTCATGATTGAGGACGTGCTTGCCGCCGTTGCGAGAAACACCCGAAACGCCGCGGTTATCGAGGGCGCGTTCCGGAAAGATGTGCCCGATTATCCGCCCGTGGCGCTGCGCGAGGCGGTGGCGAACGCGCTCATGCACCGCGACTACTCTTCCGCCGCGCGCGGCTCACAAGTGCAGGTCAACTTGTATATCGACCGCGTCGAGATTCTCAATCCCGGCGGGCTGTACGGCGACGTAACGATCGATTCGCTGGGAGTTTCTGGGGTTTCGTCATCCAGAAACCAGTTCCTTTCAAATATCCTCGAGACCACGCCGTACCCAGACGGTGGCTACGTGGTCGAAAATCGCGGCACTGGTTATCAGGAGATAGGTGAGCAGCTCGAGCGGGCAAACATGTTGCCGCCCGAACCAAAGAACTCGACAGTTTCTTTTTCGTTGACGTTCGATAAGCGAAAGATAATGCGGGCGGAACAGGTGACGTCTGTGGGGCATGTGGACGAGGCAATCTTGGATTACCTGGCAACACATTCTTCGGCCTCGACCAAGGAGCTCACCGACGCTTCGGGTTTGAGCAGGAGCGCCGTTTCCAACCACATAAAAGGCTTGATTGGTGCGGGCAAGATTGAGGCGATGGAGCCTCCGCGCAGCCCGCGACAACGGTATCGACTCGCGAAGTAGGGCTGTCCGTCGCCCATGCTTCGGTCTCCCAACTTCTTTCCAGCTTTCCACTTAACTTACCACTTAAGGTGGAAAGCTGGAAAGTTAAGTGGAAAGTTGGGAAGCAAGTGGAAAGCTGACATGTTAGGTGCGGACTGACGAGGGGTTAATAATTGCACAAACCATACCAGCCAAACAAAAAGATACCAATCTGGTTGGTAAAACACCGTCAATGAGCCGCGAGCCAACTAGCTGCGTAAATAAAACCTAAAGAACTGTTGCAAATGAATGGCAAATACCCAGATGCCGCCGTTGCGATTTTCAATTAACTGTTACGCGGGAACAGCAAAATGCTACTATCTAACAAGCACGTAAGAAAGCAGATTAACGGTTGAGGCTAAGAAGTGGCAGGTATGTCGGAAGCAACTAGGACCCGCACGCATGCGCCCGAGGTTAGGCAGCGCGCCGTCGAGATCCTCCAAGAGG
>CAUGKA010000067.1 GCA_959599615.1 uncultured Collinsella sp.
TTGCGTTGAGCTCGGTTGAGGTTTAAAGCTGTGGCTCGCGACCTTTAGGAGCGGGCGGCTCCGTCGACGGGAAGGATGGCGCCCGTGACGTAGGCGGACATGTCGCTCGCCAGGAAGACGAAGGCGTTGGCGACGTCCTCGGGCTCGCCCATGCGACCCAGCGGAATGGTGGCGATGATAGGTTTGATGACCTCTTCGGGTAGGTTGGCGACCATGTCGGTCTTGGTCACGCCGGGTGCCACGGCATTGACGCGGATGCCCATGGGGGCGAGTTCGCGCGAGAGCGACTGGACCATGCCGTTGACGGCGAACTTGGATGTGGGATAGCCAACACCAGAGGGCTGACCGTACTTGGCGACCATCGAGCTCGTGGTGGTAATGGTGCCGCCGTGGCCGGCCTCGGTCATGATCTTGGCGGCAGCCTGGTGGCCATTAAAGACGGCGATGACGTTGAGGTCCATGACCTTTGCAAACTCTTCGGCCGTGTAGTCCAAAAGGGGAGAGCGCTGGGAGATGCCGGCATTGTTGACGACGGTGTCCAAGCCGCCCATATCGTCGGCAGCCGCGGCGAAGGCTTCGGTTACGGCCTCGAGTGAGGTGAGGTCGCAGGAGCGGCCCCAGACCTTGGCCTCGGGATAGGCAGCTTCCAGCTTCTCAACGGCAGCATCGGCAGTCTCCTGGCGCGAGCCAAAGACGGTGACGGCAGCGCCTTCCTTGATAAAACGGCAGGCGATGGCATAGCCGATACCGCGCGTGCCTCCGGTGATGATTGCTTTCTTGCCCTCGAGCAACATGGTGCTTCCTCTCATCGCGGGCGGACATTCGCAGCACAGCGTAGCGGTAGCCGGAATCGGTCGCGTTTGCATATCGGTGAACGGTAGCCCGCGTTACCGATGAGCGGCTCGCGCAAATATACTCTGCCGTTGTGCTTGGGGCAGGAGACAAAAGGGCTCCCGTCCCACATCGGACGGGAGCCCTCAAGGCGCGTATTGCTGGGCGAGCGTTGGACTAGTTGGCCATAACGCCTTCGGTCCAGGCCTCGACGTCCTCGATACGCAGGACGTTGGCGACCTCGGCCACGCAGTCGACGCTGGCAAGCTCGGCGGCGGCAGCCTGGACGTCCTTCTCGAGCGCGCGGTGCGTCAGGAAGATGACCGAGCAGGCATCGCTGACGCCCGACTTGCCGTCCTCGACCTGGTTGATGAGCGAGATCGAGATGTTGTGCTTGGCAAAGATGTCGACCGTCTCTGACAGGGCGCCCACGCGGTCGGCGACCTTCAGGCGCACATAGTACTTGGTCTGGAGCTCGTCCATGGGCTTAAAGGTGAGGTTGTGGCCATAGGGCTCAATCTCGGGCAGCGGAGCCACGCCGCGGCTGATCTGCTCGGAGAGCGACAGGATATCGCCCACGACGGCGCTCGCGGTGGGGAAGGAGCCTGCGCCCGCGCCGTAGAACATAGTCTCGCCCACGGCGTCACCTACCACGTAGACGGCGTTCATGGCGCCGTTGACCTTGGCAAGCATGTGGTCGGCGGGGATCAGCGTGGGATGCACGCGAACGTCGACGCCGGCGTCGGTGTTGCGGGCGATGCCCAGCAGCTTAATGGTGTAGCCGAGCTCGCGGGCCTGGGCGATGTCCTCGGCGCCGATGGTGCGGATACCCTGCTGGTACACATCGTCGGTGGTAACGCGGGTGCCAAAGCCGATGGAGGCGAGGATGGCCGTCTTGCTGGCGGCGTCGAAGCCGTCGACATCGGCGGACGGGTCGGCCTCGGCATAGCCCTTGGCCTGCGCGTCGGCAAGCACGTCAGCGTAATCGGCGCCCTCGGCGTCCATGCGCGACAGGATATAGTTGGTGGTGCCGTTGAGGATGCCGGCGATGGTCAGGATCTTGTTACCCACCAGGTCGTGCTCAAGCGTGCTCACGATGGGGATGCCGCCACCGCAGCTGGCCTCGCACTTAATCTGCACGCCGCACGCACGCGCCTTCTCGGCGAGCGTCTCGACATGACGGCCCAGCAGGGCCTTGTTGGCAGAGACGACGTGCTTGCCGTTCTCGAAGGCGGTGGTGAAGATCTCGGTCGCGGGGTGCTCGCCTCCGATGAGCTCGACGACGATATCGACGGCTGGGTCGGTGACGACATCATGCCAGTCACTCGTAAAGGCCTCGCGCTCAATACCGGCTGCTTCAGCCTGCTCCCAGGCAAGCGCGCAGGCGCGGGTCAGCTTAAGGTCGATGCCGTAGGCGGCCAGGTACTCATCGTGGTGGCTCTTAATCAGGCGGGCCACGCCGCCGCCGACGGTTCCCAGACCGATGAGGCCGACGTTCACGGTGCGCAGGGGTTCGCTCATAGATAGCTCCTTCGTGCATCTTATGGATGGATCAACCGCTTAAAGGTTGAGTGCATTCTAGCGTGAACCGAGGGCGCGTGCTCGCCAGGCAACAGGAGTCGCACAAAACGGCACCCCCGAAACGCTGCGGAAACATTGGAAACATGCTCGCTACAAACGGAACTCCGTAACAAACTGTCAACGTTTGCGCCATAAGGTTTGCCCTGTACCGCAAGACGGCCGCACCGCGGCCAGCGAAAAAGGGGGACACCATGTTCAACATCAACAGCACGCTCAGCCGTAGGAACTTTCTCGCCGGCGCTGCGGCGCTCGGCAGCACCGCCGCACTCGCTGGTTGCTCGTCGGGTGGCTCGGACGGCGGCTCCGCCGATGACGGCAAGACCTTCAAGATCGGTGCCATCGGCCCTCTGACCGGCGCCGCGGCAACCTATGGCGTTTCGGCCGAGAAGGGTGCCAAGCTTGCCGCCAAGGATTTCTCGACCAAGGACCTCAAACTCTCGCTTAAGTCCGAGGATGACGTCGCCGACGGCGAGAAGGCTATCAACGCCTTCAATACCCTGTGCGACTGGGGCATGCAGGCGCTCGTCGGCCCCGTCACGACTGGTGCCGCCGTCGCTGTCTCGGGCGAGATCGCCGACGATATGCTCATGGTCACGCCCTCTGCTTCGTCCCTCGACGTCACCAAGGACAAGACCACGGTTTTCCAGGTTTGCTTTACCGACCCCACCATGGGCGCGAGTGCTGCCAAGTTTTTGGCCGAGAAGTATGCAGACGCCAAGATCGCCCTGTTCTACAACTCCGGCGATACGTACAGCTCGGGTGTTGCCGATGCCTTTGCCGAGCAGGCCAAGGAGTCCAAACTTGATATCGTCGATACCGAGACCTTTAAGGACGACTCCTCCACGAGCTTTACCAACCAGCTCACCAAGGCCAAGGAGGCCGGCGCCACGCTCATCTTTGCGCCGATCTACTACACGCCGGCGTCCGTTTTGCTCAAGAACGCCAAGGACATGGGATACGACATGACCCTCATGGGTACCGACGGCATGGACGGCCTGCTCTCCGTTGAGGGCTTCGACACCTCTCTTGCCGAGGGTGTGCTGCTCATGACCCCGTTCTCTGCCGACGACGAGAAGAACGCCGACTTCGTCAAGGCATATAAGGACGCCTACGACGAGACGCCCAACCAGTTTGCCGCCGATGCCTATGACTGCGTCCATGCGATTGTCGAGGCTATCGATAAGGCAGACATCGATATTACGGTCGACGGCGCCGACATTGCCGGCGATCTTGCCAAGGCCATGCGCAAGATCAAGATCGAGGGCCTGACGGGCGAGCTCACGTGGAACGAAGAGGGCCAAGTCGAGAAGCCCGCTACAGCCTATGTGATCCAGGACGGCAAGTACATCGCCGCCTAAGTGCGCATAAAGCGCTACCGGTGAGGCTGTTTTAATCAGGGCAGGGACGCTTGTAACAGAATGGAAACATTACTTTCACACAATAAAGTGGCTAAACTGCATAAACCAATAGAAATACGCATAATTATGGATAAACGGACAAAACAAAAGAAAAGTTGAAATAATCGCCACTTTTCTCAACTAAAGCGTCTACTATTTTGCGAACGCCGAACACGGCGAAGGATGGCCTGTTGGGTAACCGAAACCCGACGAGATTTGAGAGGAGAGCCGCATGTCGAGCCTCACCGGTAAGTCATTGAACCCTGTTATGAATCGCAGGAGCGTTATCGCGAGCGCAGCAGGTCTGGGGGCGATGTCTATTCTAGCTGGCTGCTCCTCCAACGGCGGCGACAGCGGTTCCGCTTCGGGCGACGCTTCGTTTAAGATCGGCACCATCGGCCCGCTGACCGGCGCCAACGCGTCCTACGGCAAGTCCGTTACCCAGGGTGTCGAGCTTGGCTGCAAGGATTTCTCGACCAAGGAGCTGCCGCTTGCCAGCAAGGCCGAGGATGACCAGGCCGACGGCGAGAAGGCCGTCAACGCCTTTAACACCCTGCTCGACTGGGGCATGCAGGCCCTCGTCGGCCCGACCACCACGGGTGCGTCGGTTGCCGTTGCCGCCGAGTGCGGTAACGACCCCGAGACGTTCATGATCACTCCGTCCGCGTCCTCCGAGGACGTCACCAAGGGCAAGGATTGCGTCTTCCAGGTTTGCTTTACCGATCCCAACCAGGGCGTCAACGCTGCCAAGTTCCTGGCGCAGAAGTATGCGGACGAGAAGTTCGTGCTGTTCTATAACTCCGGCGACGCCTATTCTTCGGGCATCGCAGATTCCTTTAAGGTTCAGGCCGCTAAATCCAAGCTCGAGATTGTCGACGAGGAGACCTTTAAGGACGACTCCGCCACGAGCTTTACCAACCAGCTCACCAAGGCCAAGCAGGCCGGCGCTACCATGATCTTTGCGCCGATCTACTACACGCCGGCGTCCGTCCTGCTCAAGAACGCCAAGGACATGGGCTACGACGTCAAGATGATGGGCTGCGACGGCATGGACGGCATCCTGGGCGTTGAGGGCTTCGACACCTCTCTTGCCGAGGGTCTGCTGCTCATGACCCCGTTCTCCGCCGACGACGAGAAGAACGCCGACTTCGTCAACGCTTACAAGGATAAGTATGGCGAGACTCCGGACCAGTTTGCCGCCGACGCTTACGACGGCGTGCACGCGGTGGCCGAGGCCCTCGAGGAGGCCGGTCTTGGTGTCGACGCCGACCCGACAAAGGTCGCCGAGAAGCTGCCTAAGGCTATGCTCAAGATTACCGTTGACGGTCTGACCGGCAAGCTCACCTGGAACGATAAGGGCCAGGTCCAGAAGGAGCCCACGGCGTACGTCATCACCGACGGCAAGTACGTACAGGCCTAATAAGCCGCCTTACATAGAGCGGTTTTGATCCCAAGCAGGGGAGGTTTTGGCCTTCCCTGCTTGCTTGGTATCTAGGGACAGTGTAACGTCCCTGTTTCATACATTAACTGGAAACCTATTCGAAAGGGGGATGTGGAACATGACGGTCTTTATCCAATACCTGGTCAACGGCCTGTCCATGGGCAGCGTCTACGCCATCATCGCGTTGGGCTACACCATGGTCTATGGCATCGCCAAGATGCTGAACTTCGCTCACGGCGACGTTATCATGGTCGGTGCCTATGTCTCGTTCTGCGCCACGTCGTATTTCGGCCTCCCGGGCTGGGCATCTGTAATTCTCTCTTGTGTGGTCTGTACCGTTCTCGGTGTTCTCATCGAGGGTCTGGCATACAAGCCGCTGCGTCAGGCGGGCCCGCTGGCCGTTCTGATCACGGCCATCGGCGTGTCTTACTTCCTGCAGAACGCCGCGCAGCTTCTGTGGGGCGCCACGCCCAAGAACTTCACTTCGCTCGTCACCTTCCAGGTGCCGGAGTTCTTGGCCAAGTTCAATGTAAGCGCCGTCTCGCTCGTCACCATCGTCGCCTGCCTGGTTATCATGGCCGGCCTGATGTTCTTTACAGGTAAGACCAAGATGGGCAAAGCCATGCGCGCCGTGTCCGAGGACAAAGCCGCCGCTCAGCTCATGGGCATCAACGTCAACCGTACCATCTCGATGACGTTTGCCATCGGCTCCGCCCTTGCCGCCATCGCCGGTGTGCTCCTGTGCTCCTACTCGCCGGTCCTGCAACCCACCACGGGCGCCATGCCTGGCATCAAGGCCTTCGACGCCGCCGTCTTCGGCGGTATCGGCTCCATCCCCGGTGCCTTTGTCGGTGGCATTCTCATCGGCATCATCGAGGCGATGGCACAGGCTTACATTTCCACGAGCCTTGCCAACTCCATCGTCTTTGGTGTTCTGATCATCGTCCTGCTCGTCAAGCCTGCCGGCCTCTTGGGCAAGTACGTCCCCGAGAAGGTGTAGGTGAGCGTTATGAAGTTTCTTAAAGACAAGCAGACGCGTCACGACTTTGTTACGTACGCCATGTGCCTTGTGGCGTTCGCCATCGTGTTCTTTATGCAGTCCAACCATATGATTCCGCGCATGATCGCCGGTCAGCTGGTTCCCATCACGGCCTATATCGTCATGGCCATCTCCCTTAACCTCGTCGTCGGCATCGCGGGCGACTTGTCGCTGGGCCATGCGGGCTTTATGAGTGTCGGTGCCTACACGGGCATCGTCACCGCGGTCGCCCTCGAGAGCGCCGTTCCCTCCGATCCGGTGCGCCTTATCATCAGTATCGTGGTCGGCGCCATCGCTGCCGCCATCTTGGGCTTCTTGATCGGCATCCCGGTCCTGCGCCTGAGCGGCGACTATCTGGCCATCGTGACCCTGGCTTTTGGCGAGATCATCAAAGAGATCGTCACCTGCCTTATCGTGGGCGTCGACTCCCGCGGCCTGCATGTGATCTTTAACATCACAGGTAACTCCACGATCGACGACCTGCACCTGCTCGAGGACGGCACCGCCATCATCAAGGGCGCCCAGGGCGCTTCGGGTGTGTCGACCTATTCGACCTTCCTTGCCGGCGCCATCCTGGTCATGGTCGCGCTCGTGATTGTACTCAACCTGGTCCGCAGCCGTACCGGCCGTGCCATTATGGCCGTGCGCGACAACAAGATCGCTGCCGAGTCCGTGGGTATCTCCGTCACCCAGTACCGCATGATCGCCTTCGTGGTTTCCGCCGCTCTCGCCGGTGCTGCCGGAGCCCTCTTCGGCGGTAACTTCTCGCAGCTCTCCGCCACTAAGTTCGACTTCAACACGTCCATCCTCATCCTGGTGTTCGTGGTCCTGGGCGGTCTGGGCAATATGCGCGGCTCCGTCATCGCGGCGGCGTTGCTCACGGTGCTTCCCGAGCTGCTCCGTCAGTTCTCGGACTACCGCATGCTCATCTACGCCATCGTGCTGATTCTGGTCATGATCTTTACCAACAACCCGCAGCTCAAGGCGTTCTTCGCACGCATTAAGGATCGCTTTGCTCCCAAGAAGGAGGTGGCAGCCGATGCCCAGTAAGTTTGAGTTCAACAAGGGCAAGATGGTCCCGTATCCTTCTGGCGCCATTGTCCCCGACCGCGACCTGGGCCAGCGCCCGGCGCTCGAGTGCATCCACCTGGGCATTGAGTTTGGCGGCCTCAAGGCGGTCGACGACTTTAGCCTAACCATCGGCAAGACCGAGATCGCCGGTCTCATCGGCCCCAACGGTGCCGGCAAGACCACGGTCTTCAACCTGCTCACCAAGGTGTACCAGCCCACGCATGGCACCATCCTGCTCGATGGTGAGGACACCTCGGGCAAGTCGGTCTATCAGGTCAACCGCATGGGTATTGCCCGTACATTCCAGAACATTCGCCTGTTCAACACCATGACGGTGGAGGATAACGTCAAGGTCGGTCTTCACAATCAGGAGCGCTACTCCGGCTTTGAGGGCGTGCTGCGCCTGCCGACGTATTGGAAGCACGAGAAGGCCGCCCACGAGCGCGCCATGGAGCTGCTGTCCATTTTTGACATGGAGCACCTGGCAAATGAACAGGCCGGCTCGCTGCCTTACGGCGCTCAGCGTCGTCTGGAGATCGTCCGCGCGCTTGCCACCAACCCCAAGCTGCTGTTGCTCGACGAGCCTGCCGCCGGCATGAACCCGTCCGAGACCGCGGAGCTCATGGAGAACATCGTCAAGATCCGCGACACCTTCGGCATCGCCATCATGCTTATCGAGCATGATATGTCGCTCGTTATGAACATCTGCGAGGGCATCTGCGTGCTTAACTTTGGCAAGGTTATCGCCAAGGGTACGGCCGAGGAAATCCAGAACAACGACGCCGTTATCGAGGCATATCTGGGCAAGCAGGATAAGGGGGAGAACTAAATGGCAGAGCCGATGCTTTCCGTCTACAACATCAACGTCTGGTACGGCGCCATCCACGCCATCAAGGACATCTCCTTTAACGTTAACGAGGGCGAGATCGTGGCCTTGATTGGTGCGAACGGTGCCGGCAAGTCCACAACGCTCAAGACCGTCTCGGGCTTGCTGCGTTCCAAGACCGGCTCCATCAAGTTTATGGGTGAGGACATTACCCATACGCCCGCCGACAAGCTGGTGGGCAAGGGCCTGGCCCAGGTTCCCGAGGGACGTCGCGCCTTTTTGCAGATGACGGTTGAGGAGAACCTGGAGATGGGCGCCTATACGCAGCCCAAGTCCACGGTGGCTCCGGGCCTTGAGCGCGTCTACGAGCAGTTCCCGCGCCTGAAGGAGCGCCGTCGCCAGGTCGCCGGCACCCTTTCGGGCGGCGAGCAGCAGATGCTCGTTATGGGCCGCGCTCTTATGAGTAACCCTAAGCTGCTCATGCTCGATGAGCCCTCTATGGGCTTGGCACCGATTCTGATTGAGCAGATCTTCCAGATCGTCGAGGACCTGCATAAGGCCGGGACCACGGTGCTCCTGGTCGAGCAAAACGCACAGATGGCGCTTTCCATCGCCACACGCGGCTATGTGCTCGAGACCGGCAAGATTACCATGACCGGCACCGGCCAAGAGCTCCTGCACGACGATAACGTTCGCAAAGCATATCTTGGTGGTTAGATAGTTACGGCGTTTTACCAAACGCCGTAACTACTTGACGCTGCAAGCCCGCTAGGGCGGCAATCTGCCTTTCAACTTCGGCGGCATGACCAGAAGGTCAATGCCGCCTCG
>CAUGKA010000068.1 GCA_959599615.1 uncultured Collinsella sp.
ATCAGGCCCTCGCGGCCTAGTCGCTATTTAGGGCGTCCAAGATTTGGGACGCAGTCCATTTTTCGCTCTGGTTTTGCATTCCTGGATAGATAGAAAAAGAAACCGCATCCTCAAAAGAAGGCGGTTTCTTATAGTTCTATGTGAACGCGAGGTCTTTGACCCGGAGAGTCCGAGGTACTTGTTGGTAAGACCTTATTTAGGAGCGCGCAACCTTGCCAGACTTGAGGCAGGTGGAGCAAACGTTCATCTTGCGACGGTGACCATCGACGACGACGTAGACGCGCTGGATGTTGGGGCGGAACTTACGGTTGGTGACGCGGTGAGAGTGGCTGATGGAGCGACCGGCAACGGGGTGCTTACCGCAAACTTCGCAAACTTTGGACATAACTGACCCTCCTTGGGCGACAAACGAACATGTCGCGTTAACAAACAAGCCTGAACTATAGCACAGAAGTTGCTCCCTGTGCGCAATCTACACAGAGATATTCCTCTTTTGGCGATAGTGCCCACGCTACGGCCCTGGACGTAGATCCGATTTGCGTGCAACAGAGGGGATTATGCCAGCTCGTGCGTGCGTTTTCAAGCTCGTCCCACAAATATATATAGGTTTATGGAGCACCTGCGCCCGTTTACGGATTGCCCTGTATTTATGCTCGCAATTAAGCTCGAGGTTGGCTACACTATCCCTTGACCATTAAAGGGGTACGAGATACCCACATGGAATTACATAGCTGCCAAAGAGCAGCCCTTCCTGTGGGTGTCTGGTCCGCTTTAAGCGGTCGGGCATCTATTTTTTTTGACTGTGTCAGCAGTCAAGACATGTGAGGAAGGAGATCGATGGGCACGACTTCCCCCAAGGCGGTCATCATGGACGAGACCGCCGTCAATCGAGCGATGACCCGCATCGCGCACGAGATTCTCGAGCGCAACGAGGGCTGTGAAGACCTCGCTCTGGTCGGCATCGTCACGCGCGGCGACCTTCTGGCAAAGAAGCTCGCCGAGGAGATCAAGGAGATCGAGGGCGTCGACGTTCCGCTCGGCAGCCTGGACATCAGCTTCTACCGCGATGACTATGCGACCAATTTCGCTCCCGCGATCCACGCTACCAACATTCCCTTCAGCGTCGACGGCAAGCGCGTCGTGCTGGTGGACGACATCCTGTATACGGGCCGTACTATCCGCGCCGCTCTGGATGCCGTCATGGACCTGGGCCGTCCGAGCCGCATCGAGCTGGCAGTTCTCGTTGACCGCGGTCACCGTGAGCTCCCCATCTCGCCGGACTTTGTCGGCAAGAACGTTCCCTCGTCGCATGAGGAGAACGTGCACCTATATATGAAGGAAGTCGACGGCCACACCGCCGTCGAGATTAACGACGTCGCGCCGGGTTCCCACGTGGGCTCCGCGCCGCTGGGAGGTGAGTAGTACCGTGGCGTTCAACCATAAGCACCTGATCGACATTACCGAGTACTCCGAAGAGGACATCAAGCTCATCCTCGAGACCGCCAAGGCGTTCTCCGAGGTCAATGAGCGTGCGATCAAGAAGGTCCCCACGCTCAAGGGCAAGACCATCGTCAACATGTTCAACGAGCCTTCGACGCGCACCCGCAGCTCCTTCGAGCTCGCCGAGAAGCGTCTTTCGGCCGACAGCCTCAACTTTGGCGGCTCCTCGACCTCCACGGTCAAGGGCGAGAGCCTCGTCGACACCGTCGAGACCCTCAACGCCTACAAGATTGATTGCATCGTCGTTCGCGATAAGCACGCCGGTGCTCCCTACATCGTCACGCAGAACTCGCCCGCGAGCGTCATCTGCGCCGGCGACGGCAAGCACAACCATCCCACGCAGGCCCTGCTCGACCTGTACACCATCTGGGAGCACAAGGGCGACTTCCACGGTCTTAAGGTCGCCGTCGTCGGCGATATCGCGCACTCCCGCGTCTGCGGCTCGCTGATCCCCGCCCTTAAGATCATGGGCTGCGAGACCTACGCCGTCGCCCCCGGCACGCTGCTGCCGCCGGCGCCCGAGGTCCTGGGCTGCGACCACGTGACGAGCGACCTCGATTCGGTACTCCCCGAGCTGGACGTCGTCTACATGCTGCGCGTGCAGCAGGAGCGCCTCGAGGGCGCTCCGTTCCCGACCATTCGTGAGTACCACAAGCTCTTCGGCCTGACCAAGGACCGCGAGAAGCTCATGAAGCCCGATGCGATCATCTGCCACCCGGGCCCCATCAACCGCGGCGTCGAGTTCGACTCCTATATGGCCGACCACCCGCAACGCTCCGTCATCCTGGAGCAGGTCTACGCCGGTATCTGCGTGCGTATGGCTATCCTGTATCTGCTGCTTGGAGGTGCCGATAATGGCCTTGCTTCTTAAGAATGCCCACGTCGTCGACCCGTCCGTCGAGCTTGACGGTGTCGTTGACGTCCTGATTGACGGCGACAAGATCGCCGAGGTCGGCGAGAATCTCGCCGTCGAGGGAGCCGAGGTCCGCGACCTTTCCGGCAAGTACCTCGTCCCCGGCCTGGTTGATATGCACGTTCACCTTCGCGAGCCCGGCTACGAGGTCAAAGAGGACATCGAGAGCGGCACCCGCGCAGCTGCCAAGGGCGGCTTTACCGGCGTGTGCTCCATGCCCAACACCGATCCCGTCACCGATAACGGCACCGTCGTGGAGTTCGTCAAGTCCCGTGCTGCCGAGGTCGGTCACTGCCGCGTCTATCCGTCGGGCGCCATGACCCGCGGTCTTAAGGGCGAGGCTATGTCCGAGATGGGCGATATGGTCGCCCACGGCGCCGTCGCCTTCACCGACGACGGTCGCGGCGTGCAGGGCGCGGGCATGCTCCGTCGCTGCATGGACTACGGCAAGATGTTCGGCAAGGTCTTTATGAGCCACTGCCAGGACGAGGACCTGGTCGGTCACGGCCAGATCAATGAGGGCAAGGTCTCGACCCGTCTGGCTCTCGAGGGCTGGCCGGCTGTCGGCGAGGAGCTCCAGATCGCCCGCGACATCGAGATTGCCAAGCTGACCGGCGCCAAGCTGCACATCCAGCACATCTCCACCGCCCATGGCCTGGAGCTCGTGCGTGCCGGCAAGGCCGCTGGCGTTCAGGTTACCTGCGAGGCCACGCCGCATCACATGTTCCTGACCGAGAACGACCTGGACGAGACCTACAACACCTCGCTCAAGGTCAACCCGCCGCTGCGTACCGAGGCGGACGCCGAGGCCATCCGCCAGGGCGTCATCGACGGCACCGTCGACGCTATCGTCACCGATCACGCTCCCCACACTCCGTGGGAGAAGGCGCGCGAGTTCGAGCTTGCGCCCTTCGGCATGATCGGCCTCGAGACCTCGCTGTCGCTCGTGCTCACCGAGCTGGTCAACACGGGCAAGATGAGCATGGGCCGCATGGTCGAGCTCATGGCCATCAAGCCGCGTGAGATTCTGGGCCTCGATCAGGTTCAGGTCAAGGCGGGCTCTGTTGCCGACCTGACCGTGTTCGACGCGTCCGCCACCTGGACGGTCGGCGAGGACGGTTACGAGTCGCGCGCCGAGAACTCCGGTTTTGCCGGCCGCACGCTCACCGGTCGTGCCACCGATGTGTTTGTCGGCGGCAAGCAGACGCTCGCCGACGGCTGCATCTGCTAGCATAGCCTTATCGCTTTTGTGCGCGGCGCCCTTGCGGTGCCGCGCTTTCTGTTCGCCTGAACCATGCAACCGCATGGGGGATTGGAGCGTCTATGCCCACACCTTCCACTGCACGCATGCACGACTTCGAGGTCGTCTCGAACAAGGAGATCGCCGAGGGCATCTTCTCGCTCGTAATCTCGGCCCCCAAGCTTGCAAGTGCGCTCAAGCCCGGTCAGTTTGTGAACATCGCCGTGCCCGGCGATGCCTCTTCGCTGCTTCGCGTGCCTCTGAGCTTCTATCGCGCCGACGCCCAGGCCGGCACCGTCGAGCTGTGGTACGCCGTCGTGGGCGACGACACCCGCCGTCTGTCGCAGATGGCCCCCGGTTCCACTTCTAACCTGCTGGGCCCTGGCGGCCGCGGCTGGCTTGTTCCCGAGGGCACCAGGAAGGCGCTGCTCGTGGCAGGCGGCATCGGCGTTCCGCCCGTGCTCTGCCTCGCTGGCATGCTTGCCGAGCAGGGCGTGGATGTCGACGTGTGCTTGGGCTTTGGCACCGCTTCCAAGGCCGTGGGTGTCGATGAGTTCCGCGCGCTGGGCGCCACGGTTAACGTATGCACCGACGATGGCACGCTGGGCACGCACGGTTTTTGCACCGAACCGGCAGCCGAGCTGCTCGGCGAGGGCGGCTACGACTACGTGGCCAGCTGCGGCCCTGCCGTCATGATGAAGAAGGTCGCCGCCGCTGCCGCTGAGGCCGGTGTGTACTGCGAGGTGTCGCTCGAGCGCATGATGAGCTGCGGCTTTGGCGCCTGCAACACCTGCAACGTCGAGACGGTCGACGGTATGAAGGGCGCCTGCATGTGCGGCCCCGTGTTCGATGCTTCCAAGGTGGTGGTCTTCTAGTGGGTACCGTGAATATGGCCGTCGATTTCGGCGGCGTCAAGATGCAGAACCCCATCAACACCGCAGCCGGTACCTTTGGCTACGGTTGGCAGTTCCAGAACTTCTTTGATGTCTCCCAGCTGGGTGCCATCACCACCAAGGGCTGCGCTGCCGAGCCCTGGCCCGGCAACCCCGCGCCCCGCATGGCCGAGATCCCGGGCGGCATGATCAACTCCGTGGGCCTTCAGAACCCTGGCGTGGCCGCCTTTGCCCGTGAGTCCGGTCCGTGGCTCGAACAGCTGTCCAAGGACGGCTGCCAGGTCATCTGTCAGGTCGCCGGCCATTCCGTTGACGAGTTTGTCCGCGCGCTCGAGATGTATGTCGAGCTGTGCCCCTGGGCTGCCGGCTATGAGATCAACGTGAGCTGCCCCAATATCGCCGCCGGCGGTGCCGCCATGGGCTCCTCGCCCGAGGGCGCCTCTGCCGTTATGGCTGCTTGCCGTAAGGTGACCGATAAGCCGCTGTTCGTCAAGATGGCTCCGGTCAACGTCGCCGAGATCGCCAAAGCCCTCGAGGCCGCAGGCGCCGACGGCCTTTCGGTCATCAATTCCATCCAGGGCATGGCCATTGACGTGCACACCCGCAAGTCCCGCGTTGCCAAACCCAAGGGCGGCCTTTCGGGTCCACTGTGCCACCACATCGCCGTTCGCATGGTCTGGGAGGTCGCTCAGGCCGTCGATATCCCCATCAACGGTGTCGGCGGCGTCATGACGGGCGAGGATGCGGCCGAGTTTATCCTGGCTGGCGCTACCTGCGTGTCGGTCGGCATGGCCAACTTCGTCGATCCGTGCGCCTCGCTCAAGATCGCGCACGAGCTCGAGGCCTGGGCGGAGTCCCAGGGCGTGAAGGACATCAACGAGCTGGTAGGTGCTTTCGAATGCTAGAGACCGATGCCCGCGACCGCGTTATCGTCGCCCTCGACTGCGACCGTGAGCGTGCGCTCGAGCTCGCCCACGAGCTTTCTGGTCATGCCGCTTGGCTCAAGGTCGGCATGACGCTCTATTACGCTGAGGGCCCCGAGATCGTCAAGACGTTCAAGGACCTGGGCTTTAAGGTCTTCCTCGACCTCAAGTTCCATGACATTCCGCATCAGGTGCGCGGTGCCGCCCGTTCGGCCTCGCTTGCCGGTGCCGACCTGCTCTCGGTCCACGGTTTGGGTTCGGGCGCCATGCTCGCCGCGTGCCGTGAGGGTGCCGAGGAGGCGCGCGAGGACCGCGCCAAGCTCGTCGCCATTACCGTGCTCACGAGTATGAACCAGGATGCGCTGGCCGAGATCGGCGTCGAGTCGCCCGTGGCCGAGGAGGCCGCCCGCTTGGCAAAGCTTGCTCAGGCCAACGGCATCGATGGCATCGTGTGCTCACCGATGGAGGCTCATGACATGCGTGAGCTGCTGGGTCCTGATGCCCTGATCGTGACTCCGGGTGTGCGTCCGGTGGGTGCCGCCCTTGGTGACCAGTCCCGCGTGGCGACGCCTTCCCAGGCTATCGAGCGTGGCGCAAGCCACATTGTGGTGGGCCGTCCCATCACCGGTGCCGACGATCCGGTTGCCGCCTTTGACGCCATCGTCGCCGAGCTGGTAGAAAACGTCGCGTAAAAGATTCCCCTAAGTCACCACTTTTGGGTCTCATTAGCACAAAATAGCCCCTGTGCCTGCGTAAACTTTCCCATCCTTTGTGTGGAATCGCAGGTCAGGGGCTTAACTTTGGGCGCAGTATATTGCACTTTTTGCGGGTATCGTCTAACCTATGGAGCCGCGATTAGGCATTTTGTACGTTCTACGTGCTAAAATGCCAATTATTGAATCAGATATAACCCAACTATTTGGAGGTACGAATGGCACTCCCTCAGCTTACCGACGAGCAGCGCAAGCAGGCTCTTGAGAAGGCTGCTGCCGCACGTCACGCCCGCGCTGAGCTTCGCGAGCAGATCAAGAAGGGCGAGAAGTCCCTCGAGTCCGTGCTCAACTCCGATGACCCCATCGCTTCCCGCATGAAGGTTTCCACCCTCATCGAGTCTCTCCCCGGTTATGGCAAGGCCAAGGCCGCCAAGATCATGGAGGAGCTCGGTATCTCCGCTACTCGTCGCGTCCAGGGCCTCGGCGTCCGTCAGCGCGAGCAGCTCCTCGAGCAGCTGACCAAATAAGTGAGCGCTCAGGATTCCAAGCTCTTTGTGATTTCTGGACCGTCAGGCGCAGGCAAGGGTACGCTCGTCGCTCGTGTGCGCGAGCGCCGCTCGAACCTGGGTCTGACGGTTTCGGCTACCACGCGAGCACCACGCAAAGGTGAGGTCGACGGCGTCAACTACTTTTTTCTGACGCGCGAGGAGTTCGACCGCCGCGTGGCAAACGGTGAGTTTGTTGAGTGGGCCGAGGTCCACGGTAACTGCTACGGCACGTTGGTGAGCGAGGTCACATCCAAGCTCGCCTCGGGCTCGTCTCTGATTTTGGAGATCGATGTCCAGGGCGCCCTGCAGGTGAAGGAGCGTTTCCCCGAGGCCGTGCTGATCTTTATCAAGCCGCCTTCGCTTGAGGTGCTCCGCGAGCGTCTAGTCGGTCGCGGTACCGAGACGCCCGAGACGATTGAGCTGCGTATGGCAAACGCCGCCGATGAGCTTGCCCTTGCCGACCGCTACGACGACGTCGTGGTGAATGACGATCTCGACCGCGCGACCGATGAGCTCGTTCGCGTTCTCGATATGCATGAAAGGATCTGAGGTCCGTGTCCGTTGTAAAGCCTTGCATTGACGATCTTCTGGAGAAGACCGATCACAACCGCTTCCTGCTCGCTTCGCTTGCCTCCAAGCGCGCCTGCGACATCAATAGCATGCTGCGTGGCCAGCACAACCGCGTGCTTGCCGTCCAGGATGTCGATGACATCACCATTGGGCTTTCCGGTGCCGATACCATCTCGATGGCTATGGACGAGATTGTCGACGGTGACATCTCTTACGACGAGGCTCGTTACGAGAAGGCGCTTGGCCACAAGGTTGCTGAAGCCTAAATGGCGGCTCGCGTCTGCCTGGTCCACTATCACGAGGTTGGACTGAAGGGCAAGAACCGCGCACATTTTGAGCATATCCTCATGGATAACATCAAGGCGGCCTTGGCCGCCTTTTCCGTGAACGCCGTGTCTCGAATTTCCGGTTATATCCTCGTGACCTTTAACGAGCATCAGGCCGACGAGGCGGCGCGTGTCATTCGCACCGTTCCCGGCGTTGCCCGTGTGTCTTTGGCGTATCACACCAACCGCGACCCGCAGGAGTACTGCGCCGCCGCCGTGAAGGCGCTGCGCGAGTTTGGTTCCTTCGATTCGTTTAAGGTGCACGCCAAGCGCTCCAATACCGACTATGAGCTCACCTCGATTGATATCAATCGTCAGGTGGGCGAGGTACTGTGTGAGGCCTTCCCCGATAAAAAGGTTCAAATGCACGACCCCGATGCGATGGTGCACGTACTGGTGGTCCAGGGTAGCGTTTACGTGTACGCGCGCTCCGAGCGCGGCGTGGGCGGTCTGCCGGTGGGTTCTGCCGGCAAGGTCGTGACGCTGCTGTCGTCGGGTATCGATTCTCCGGTGGCGACCTGGATGCTCGCGCGTCGCGGCGCGGTGTGCGTGCCGGTGCATTTCTCCGGTCGTCCGCAGACGCCTGATACGAGCGAGTATTTGGTGCAGGACATCATCCGTGCGCTTGAGCCGGGTGTCCAGATCGGCCGCCTGTACGTGGTGCCGTTTGGCGACTGCCAGCGTGAGATTTCGGTCACCTGCCCCAGCAACCTGCGTGTGATCATGTATCGTCGCATTATGTATTCGGTTGCCGAGCGCATTGCGCACATCGAGGGCGCCAAGGCCATCGTTACGGGCGAATCGCTTGGGCAGGTTGCCTCCCAAACGCTTGAGAACATCATGGCCGTCAACGAGGCCGTGAAGATCCCCGTGTTCCGTCCTCTCATCGGTTCGGACAAGCAGGAGATCATCGCGCGTGCTGAGGAGATCGGTACGTTCGATATCTCGACTGAGGCCGCTCCCGACTGCTGCACGCTGTTTATGCCGCGCCGACCCGAGACGCACGCTAAACTCGATGCCGTGCATGAGGCCTGGGAGTTGTTCGATCATGAGGAGATGATCGAGCGCCTGCTCAAGCAGACCGAGTACATCGACTTCGAGAGCAACACGTATAAGGCCCCTAAGACCTTAAAACGCAAACATTCGGAGCTTGCTCCGCGTGAGATTTACCAAGATTACGAGTAAATTTGTGCATAGACCGACGATGCGCCTGCATCGTCGGTCTTTTGCTATCTGGGCATTTTGCGGCTAAGCGTTCATTTGCTGACGTGTGCCTGAATAAATGGACAGATTTGTGCAAGGTTATGGTCGGTTTTTGGTTTGACCGCAAAAAACGGTTTTGGGGCGTGGCTGTTGTGGAGCTCCTTTCCTGACACGATGGTGTTGGG
>CAUGKA010000069.1 GCA_959599615.1 uncultured Collinsella sp.
GGTATCGTTGACGTACTGATCCCGGCCTTCCCGCGCGTGGTTGTGACCCAGACCGATTCCGACCGCGCCCTGTCGGCAGAGGAGCTTGCCGCACTTGTGGACGCCGACAAGCTCGCGGGCGTGTATCCGAGCGTGTCCGAGGCCCTCGCTGCCTTCGATGCCGCGGGCGAGCCCTTCGTAGCAGCCGGTACCATCACCCTAGCCGGCGAAGTAGCGGGGCTGCTCCGTTAACCCATCCCCTCATCAGTTGCGGTGAAATACGGACTGTTTTACAAGCCAGAAGCCTCAAACAGTCCGTATATCACCGCAACTCAAAAGCAGTCAATTTGGGACGGGGCTTTTTGGCTGCCCTGCGCCTCGAGTTGACTTGCTCGCCACGAAATGGCCCTATTTACTACGTTTGACCGGTAACCCTCGACCATACAGAGAATTGCGAAATCAAAACCGCAGGTAGATGGCTCGCCATTTTTCAAAAAAGACCCGCATGGTCGACTCATGCGGGTTAAACGTAGTAGATAGGCCGTTTTCGTGGCGCGGCGTTTGCAAGATGTGTCAAAGGGGCTCTCCCTTTGACACATTGCCTAGTCTAGGCGGACCGGATCGTGGGGGTAGGCGTTGAGAATCTCGACGCCGTTCTCGGTCACCAGGGCCAGGTCCTCGATGCGGACGCCGGTGCGGTCGGGGAGGTAGATGCCCGGTTCGATGGAGAACGTCATGCCCGGCTCTACGACCTGCTCGTTGACGAGCGAGACGTCGCCCGGCTCGTGGTCCTGCAGGCCGATCGAGTGACCCAGGCGATGCGTAAAGTATTCGCCGTAGCCCGCGTCTTCAATCACATCGCGTGCGGCGCGGTCCAGGTCGCACATGCGCACGCCCGGTGCGATGAGCGCTTCGGCGGCCTCGTTGGCGCGGCGCACGATGTCGTAGATGCGTGCCGTCTCCTCGTCCGGCTCGCCCCAAAAGAACGTGCGCGTCATGTCCGAGCAATAGTTGCAGCGGCGTCCGCCAATGTCGAACAGCACCACGTCGCCGCGCTTGAGCACAGTGTCGTCGGGTTCGTGATGCGGGTCGCCGGCGTTGGCGCCAAAGCTCACGATGGGCGGAAAGCTAAAGCCCTCGCAGCCGTGCTTGCGATACAGGCCGAGCATCTGGTCGGCAATCTCGCGTTCCGTCACGCCCTCGTGGACAAGCTTAATAGCATCGGCCATTACAGCGTCGTTAGCGGTCGAGGACGCACGCATGAGCTCCTGCTCGGTGGCATCCTTGTGGGTGCGTGCGGCGGTGACGGCAAAGTCACCCAGGAAAAACTCGCTTGCGGCGTGGCGCTCCATGAGCGGCATCAAAAAGCCGGAGCGCATGACGGTGTCGATGCCGAGCGGTTTGGTCGGATCGACCTCGCGAGCGATGGCGTCGGCCACGACATCGGTATCGGTGTGATAGGCGACGCGGGCATTGTCGTACTCGGGCAGTTGATGCAGTGCGTTGACCAGGATCACCGGCTCGGCATCGCGCACGAGCAGCACGCCGCAAAAACGCTCGAACATATCGGCATAAAAGCCGGTCAGGTAATAGATCGACCACGGGTCATTCACGAGCAGCTGCGCACCGGGGTGCTGATCCTCGAGCGCATCGAGCACGCGCGCCATGCGCTGGTCATCGACATGTGCCATGAAACATCCTTTCGCTAGGGTGTCACCATGGTATCCCCAACGCCAGGGTAGTCAATTTGGGACGGGGCTATTTTAGCTGTGTCAAACATGCGGAATGATAGGTAAAAGTAGTCATAAGAGGGTCGTCCCGAATTAGCTGCTTTCAAAACTATGGCGGATTACGGGGCTGGACCTGTATTACTTGACCATTGGAAAAATTGCGAAATTAAAACCGCAGGTAGACGGCTTATCAAAAATCGAAAAATGCCGGTATGGATGGGGGTCTCCGAATCAGCCCCGTAATCCGGCATAGTTTTGAAATGGCACTAAAGTAGGCACAATCTAAATATCGATCCCAAGGCAAGTTGCGGTGGAATAGTTCCTGGATGCCGGGGTTTTGGCGGAAATCAGGAACTATTTCACCGCAATTGAGGAGGGGCGGGGTGGATGGCGGGGTAGCTAAAAGAGCCCCGTCCCAAATTAACTGCTTAGGCAGGGTCGATGTCCATGCTGGCGATGAGGTCGGTACCGGTGTCTAGGAGGTTGGGGAGGACTACATCGCTCATGCGGATGGGGGCTTTGACCTCTAGGCCGCGGATGAGGTCCATCGCCTGGGCGTGGAGTTCGAGCGGGATGGTTTCGGCCGTGCGCACGGGCAGCAGCGCCTCGTCGCCGCCGGATACGGCCACGGTCGTGGTAAGCACGCGCATGGGACAGGTGAGCTCCTGATGTGCAAACTTATCACCGCGCGGGCAGCTGTTGCCGGTTACGGAGCGTACCTCTACCACGGCGCCGTCTGCGCTGCGCTCGACCTCCACGGTCAGGAGGCACTCGGATGGGCAAGTGGTGCAGTTGAACTGCAGCGTCTCGATTGCATTCGTGCTCATAGTCTATGCCTCCTCGACGGGATCGACGGATAGGACAATCTCGCTGGCACCCAGGTCGAGCGCTTGTTTGATGACCTTTGCCGGCAGCGGGAAGCTTTCCATAACGCTCGGCATAAGCGCGCGGACCTCGCCGCAAGCAGTTCCTCGTCGCCTGCCAGAATACGCACGCGGGCGGCGTCGACCGGTCGGCGCACGCGGAAGTTCAGCTTGGTGAGCGCCGCAGCCGTAATGCGTCCCGGCAGTGCGTATCCCGCAATGCCAGCAGGGGAGACGGTGAGCTCGCAGTCCGGAACGGCGCCCGCGCCGGTTCCCAGCGCGTACGCCGCCGCAGCTGCGCCAGCTCTCGGACTCACACGTTACGTTGTCGGCCAGGTCGTGCACGTGCAGCACGTTGCCGCAGGCAAAGATGCCCGGCACGCCCGTCTGCAAGCTCTGGTCCACCACGGCGCCGCGCGTACGTGGGTCCAGCTCCACGCCTGCGGCAACCGAAAGCTCGTTCTCGGGAATCAGCCCCACCGAAAGCAGCAGTGTGTCGCACGGAACGATGCGCTCGGTCCCGGGAATGGGTGCAAGATGCTCGTCGACTTGGCTCACCTCGACAGCCTCCACGCGATCGTGTCCAATCACGCGCGTGACCGTGGTCGACAGATGCAGCGGAATGCCAAAGTCGTCCAGGCAGTTCTTGACGTTGCGGCGCAGGCCGTTGGCGTACGGCATGAGCTCGTACACGCCCTCGACCGAAATCCCCTCGAGCGTGCAACGGCGCGCCATGATCAGCCCGATGTCACCCGAGCCCAAAATGACGGCGCGCGAGCCGGGTTTAAGGTTTTCGATATTGATGTATCGCTGCGCCAGGCCCGCCGTAAACACACCGGCGGGACGACTGCCGGGGATCTTGATCTCGCTGCGGGTGCGCTCACGGCAACCCATGGCAAGGACGACCGCGCGCCCGGTGAGCTGCAACATGCCGGCGGGGCTCATGAGCGTGACGGTATGGACCTCGGTGTCTTCTGCAGGCTCGCCTGAATCAATCCCAAGCACCATGCTGCCCAAGAACAGCGCAATGTCGGTTGCGTGCACCTGGTCGATAAAGCGCTGCGCGTACTCGGGACCGGTGAGCTCCTGTTTAAAGTGCGACAGGCCAAAGCCGGGGTGGATGCACTGGCGGAGGATTCCGCCCAGGTGCTGTTCGCGCTCCACGATGGCCACGCGTGCTCCGGCCTTATGCGCGGCCAGCGCTGCAGCCATGCCGGCGGGGCCTCCTCCGATGACGACCACGTCGAAGGCCTGCGTTGCTACCGACGCTATGGTTCCGGCCTCTGCGCGTTTGTTGCGCATATCAAACGTCGCCATTCTAGCGCACCCCCTTCAGTGGTCCCTCGACCAGCCAAGATCCAGCATCTTCCAACAGCACTTCGCTGGGGTCGCAGCCCAGCTCGCGGGCAAGGATCGCAACCACGCGGCTCTGGCAAAAGCCGCTCTGGCACCGACCCATGCCCGCACGGCAGCGCCGCTTGACGCCCTCGACCGAAACCGCACCCGGGCGGCGTCGAATCGCGGCCACGATCTCGGCCTCGGGCACTGTCTCGCAGCGGCAGACGATCTGCCCCCATGCAGGGTCGGACTCAATGAGCTCCTCCTTGCGTGCAAGCGGCGTACGGTCGAAGTCGTCCGGCGCGTGTCGAATCGGATCCCAATCGGCCCGTTCGCGCAAAGCAACGCCCGCCTCGCGCATCACGTGCTCCATGCGCTCGGCAATGGCCGGCGCGCTCGCCACGCCTGGCGACTGAATGCCCGCCGCCTGGAACAGGCCTGGCACCACGGCGGACTGCCCAATAAAGAAGTCGTTTGTTCCCTGAATGACCGGACGCCCGCCGGCAAACGCGCGCACCACGCGGCGCGTGTCCAGATCGGGCACCAGCTTGCGTGCTCCCGTCAGCAGCGCGTTCACATCGCTTGCGTAGGTCTGCGTGTCGCCCGGCTCGCGCACGGCAGCCGTCGCGGTGATCACGGTGTTGCCGTGGACCGTGCCCGTGACGATTACGCCCTTGGACACTGGCGTGGGCACGGGGTAGAGCGGCATGAGCGCGCGCGGCTCCTTGTCCAGCACCACGATGTTGCCCTGGCGCCAGACCATCTGGAACTCCTCGGCGCCCGCCATATGCGAGATGTCCGCTGCACCGTTGCCCGCGGCGTTGATCAGATAGCGGCAGCGCACATCGCCGACAGGCGTCACCAGCGTAAAGCGCGCAGCCCCGTCGGTAGCCTCGCCGCCGGCAACCTCAATTGCTTCCACCGGAGCCGACCGAATAAACGTCACGCCGTTGGCCACGGCGTTCTCCAGCGCAGCGATGGCGACCTCAAACGGATCCACAAAGCCAGTGGAGGGACACCACAGCGCGCACGTCGCCTCGGCACTCGCGCGTGGTTCCAGCTCGCGGATGCGCTCGGGGCCGATAATCGACAGTTCGGGCACGCCGTTGGCCACGCCATTCTGGCGCAGCTTCTCCAGGTGTGCGCGGTCTTCGTCGTTAAACCCCAGCACCATCGAACCGGTGCGGCAAAACAAAAAGCCGAGCTCCTGGGCCCACGTGCCATATAGCTCGCAGCCGCGGGCGTTGACCTGCGCCTTTACGGTGCCCGGCGCCGGATCGTAGCCGGCGTGTACCAGGCCGCCGTTGGCCTTCGATGCGCCTAGGGCGACATCGTTGGCCGCCTCGACCACGCAAATGGTCAGGTCATAGCGCGCGAGTTGCCGCGCAATGGCACACCCGGTGATGCCCGCGCCCACAACCGCGATATCAAACGTTTCTGTCACAGTGCCTCCCAGACAAGTTGACAGGCTGTCAATAAGACTATCCTACGGTCTGCAGACCCCCAGTGCAGCGGCAATGCGGCGAACAGCCCCACTGCATCCGCCAACGGCAGGCGTGGGCCGGCTCAGCACGGATGCCGGCCACGTTAGAACGCGAGATCTTCCCGCCCAACCTCGCGGTCTGCGCCGTTACCTGTTACAGATTGAGATGTTGAGTCCACAGGCGCACGATCTTCTCGATCTGTAACAGTAAGAACTGTTTTTGGGTTCCAGATGTTACAGTTCGAGATTTAAGTCGGGGAGAGAATGGTTTGTCTAAATCTGTAACATCTGGGACTGTATTTGCCGAGTAGCTGTTACAGATTGAGACATTCGGTGTGGACGGTTCTCTTTGTCTCGATCTGTAACAGTTAGCTGAGGATTTGGGTTCTAGATGTTACAGATCGAGACAAACCTTCCGACGGATTTTGAATGTCTCGATCTGTAACATTTGGACCCGATTTTGTCGAGTAACTGTTACAGATCGAGATTGAAGTCGGGGAGGGACCCCTGTGTCTCGATCTGTAACATCTAGACCCGGATTTCGCCTCCACCTGTTACAGATTGAGATGTTTGTGTCCGCGCCAGCCCAGCGTCTAGCCGTGGTCCCATATAAACAAACCCCGTGGTAAACTTGACCGGACTGTTAATATTCCGAAAGGTACCCGTAATGTCCAAGTACATCTCCGAGCTCATGTCGCCGCAGCTTATGGGCGTCGTCTATGCCTTCGTTGGCTTTATCATCGCCCTGTATGTGCTGTCGGTCGTCTATGTGTTCATCGACGCTCGCCGCCGCGGCGCCAGCGCCTACGTGGCATGGGGCATCATCGCCCTTATCCCGTTTGTGGGTCTCATTGCCTACCTGGTCCTGCGCCCGCACTCCTACGCGTCCGACCGCGAGGAGCAGGAGCTGGACATGGCCCTGCGTGAGCGCCAGCTTGCCCAGTATGGCACCTGCCCGCAGTGCGGCGCGCCCATCGAGAAGGACTTCGTCGTCTGCCCGGTGTGCGACACCCAGGTTCGCAACGTATGCCCCAGCTGCCATCGCCCGCTCGATGCGCACTGGAAGGTCTGCCCCTACTGCCGAACTCGCATCCAGTAACGCATCCATCGTCGGGTCGGCCGCAAGCCACGGGCGCCGCAAGCCACGCGCGCCCCACACTCCGCCCCCACACGATGAAGCATGCGTAGAAAATCGCCCGCCGTGCCATTAAGGTGCGGCGGGCGCTTGTATACCAAGGCAACCTGCCTATAATGATGCAAGTTAAAACGCCGAGCGCATCGCACGCACTTGCATCAGGCATCCGAGAGGAGAAAACATACCCATGAAGGCACTCTACAATGACGGTTCGGTGGCCGAGCTCCCACAGGACGAGGTCACGCACGTCATCCGCCACTCCGCCGCGCACATCATGGCGCAGGCCATCAAGCGCCTGTACCCCGAGGCCGACTTTGCCTACGGTCCCGCGACCGACAACGGCTTCTACTACGACGTCGACCTGCCCGAGGGCGTCAAGATCAGCGAGGACGACTTCCCCGCGATCGAGGCCGAGATGAAAAAGATCGTCAAGGAGAACCTCAAGTTCTCCGTGTACGAGAAGCCCCGCGCCGAGGCCATCGCCCTTATGGAGGAGCGCGGCGAGAAGTACAAGGTCGAGCACATCGGCGACCTGGACGACGACGCCCGCATCACCTTCTACCAGCAGGGCGACTACATCGACATGTGCGTCGGCCCCCACATCTGCTATACCAAGGCGCTCAAGGCCTTTAAGCTCACTGGCGTCTCGGGCGCCTACTGGAAGGGCGACAAGGACAACAAGATGCTCACCCGCATCAACGGCGTCGCCTTTGCCACCAAGGAAGAGCTCGACGAGCACATGCACATGCTGGAGGAGGCCAAGAAGCGCGATCACCGCAAGATCGGCCGCGAGATGGACCTCTTTATGATGCGCGACGAGGCCCCCGGCTTCCCGTTCTTCCTGCCCAACGGCATGATCCTTAAGAACACGCTGCTGGACTACTGGCGCGAGATTCACCACAAGGCCGGCTACGTGGAGATCTCCACGCCGCTCATCATGAACAAGCAGCTGTGGAAGACCTCGGGTCACTGGGACCACTACAAGGACAACATGTACTCCACCGTTATTGACGACGAAGAGTACTGCATTAAGCCCATGAACTGCCCGGGCGGCGTGCTGGTGTACGCCTCCAAGCCGCACTCCTACCGCGAGCTGCCCATTCGCGCCGGCGAGATTGGCCTGGTGCACCGTCACGAGCTGCGCGGCGCCCTGCACGGCCTGTTCCGCGTGCGCTGCTTTAACCAGGACGACGCCCACCTGTTTGTGCGTCCCGACCAGCTGACCGACGAGATCGTGGGCGTGGTCAACCTCATCGACTCCGTGTACCAGAAGTTTGGCTTTAAGTACCACGTTGAGCTTTCCACCCGCCCCGAGGACTCCATGGGTTCTGACGAGGACTGGGCTCGCGCCGAGGAGGGCCTGCGCACCGCTCTGGAGAAGCTGGGCATGGACTACGAGGTCAATGAGGGCGATGGCGCCTTCTACGGCCCCAAGATCGACTTCCACCTGGAGGACTCGCTCGGCCGTACCTGGCAGTGCGGTACCGTGCAGCTCGACTTCCAGATGCCGCTCAACTTTGACTTGGAGTACGTGGACGCCGATGGCACCAAGAAGCGCCCCATCATGCTGCATCGCGTGTGCTTTGGCTCCATCGAGCGCTTTATCGGTATTCTGATTGAGCACTTTGCGGGCAAGTTCCCCACCTGGCTGGCCCCCGTGCAGGTCAAGGCGCTTCCCGTCTCTGAGAAGAGCCGCGACTACGCCCACGAGGTGTGCGCCAAGCTGGAGGAGGCCGGCATTCGCGTGGTCTGCGATGACCGCGACGAGAAGATCGGCTACAAGATCCGCGAGGCCCGCAGCATCGACCGCGTGCCCTACATGCTCATCCTGGGCGAGAAGGAGGTCGAGGCCGGCAACATCTCCGTCCGCGATCGCTCCAACGAGACCGTTCAGATGGGTGTCGACGAGTTTGTTGCGAAGGTGACCGAGGAGATTAAGACTCGCGCCTAAGGCAAGCTTCACAACAATTAACAAAGGCGACCGTCCACACAGGGCGGTCGCCTTTTTTCTTACCAAAATTAGAAAAGCCGCTGGTTGAGCGGCTTTTTTGTTGCACAAAAAGGTACAGGTTTTTGTAGAGGGGTATGGAGATGTATCTACCGGCAGGACATTTTGCGTAATCTGGGCAATCGCTGATTAATTGCTCGTATAATTGCCTATGTCGAAAGATACAAAAACCTGTACTTTTGCGACTGCGCCTAGCTGCGAGCGAGAAGCCTGTTCTAAACGCCCCTGCATTTGCGTGCATCGCAAAGCCAAGGGGGGGGCGAGAACATGGAACAGACGGCACGGCGCCAAGAGCAGCTGCCAGGCGCTTTTAACGGCGCCGCCATCAGCAGCCAGCACGGCCGCGTTCGCTGGTATCTGGTTCACACCCCCCATGGAAAAGAGCGCGAGACCTGCGAAAAGGTCCGCCGCATTATCCCGCACAACCTTATGCAGGACGCTTTTGT
>CAUGKA010000070.1 GCA_959599615.1 uncultured Collinsella sp.
CTGCCCGGTCATAAACCGGTTGGTCACGCCCACAAAGTAGATCCACTCGGCGATCTCTTGGGCGGTGGCCCAGCGTTTAAGCGGCGTGAGCTCCATAATCTGGTTCCACAGGTGTTCGTCTTCCATCACACAACGGTTGAGCGGCGTGATAACGCCGCCCGGGTCCACACTGTTGGCGATGGCCTGCGGTGCCAGGCGGTTTGCAAGGTTCTTGGTGTAGGCGATAACGCCGCCCTTGCTGGCGGCATAGGCGGGAAACTCCGATCCCGTATGTCCGCTCGCGGACCCCACATTGACCACGGATTTGATAGTCGGCGCCGGCTTGGCGGCAAGCCCCTCTCCCACAAAGGCGTAGCGCTCGGTCACGTTGATGGTGCCACACAGGTTGGCGGCGATATCGTCGGCCGAATCCTGCGCACCGGCAACGTTTACGATTACCTGGGGTTCAAGGTCGTCTGGAAACAAGTCCGGTTCGCGGACATCAACGATCAGATGGCGGTAGCGCTCGTGCTCGACCGCCGTCGGCAGCAGGTCAAAGCCCACGACCTCGTGGCCCTCGTCCAAAAAGCGCTGCACGCACGCGGCTCCGATACCGCCCGAAGCGCCCGTGATCAAAACCCGCATACTTGCTCCTTAGGCGGTTGCGTGGCGCTCGAGGTACTCGGCGCCCACATTCTCACGCTCCCAGCCACGCACGACCTTGTAGCCCACGGGGCTCAGGAAGACCTCGCACAGCAGCTCGGCAACAGCGCCGGTCAGCGAGCACATAAGGACCTGCACCCAGGTCCAACCAAAGAACGTGTGGCTCACCACAATGGCAAAGACCAAGTTGTCGACAAACTGGCCAACACCCGTGGACACATAGGAGCGGAAGGCGAAGCTCGCAAAGTTATTCTTTTTGAGCATACGGCCGAGCGACTGGTTGAGCGTGGAGTTAACCACGGCAGAAACGAGCATTGCCAGCGAAGAGCCCAGCACCACGTACCAGGTGCCGCCAATGGTGGCGTTAAGGGCGCTGTTGACCTCGATCATGCCCGTGTCGTAGTAGGCGCCCCACATGCCGGGCGTGAGCGAGCATGCCCAAAAGCACAGGCTCACGGCCAGGTTGACCAGCAGCGCGAGGATAGAGATTTTGATGGATGCCTTGGCGCCAAAGCGCTTGCAGATCATGTCCTGGCACAAAAACGAAACCCAGCTCACCACAAAGCCGCAATCGAGTGCCAGATACGGCAGGCTGATGAGCTCTTTGTTGGCCAGTAGGTTCATCATGATGACGCTCACGAAAAACAGCGAAACCGTTGCCGCGGGAATGCTCCGCAACAGGACCTTGTAGTCCTCCATGACCTTCTTGATCATTATGTACTCCTTTGGTTTTAGGTTTAACGAGCAGGATATCGGACCCGAACTGCTCGGACGCCCCGGTCTTGAGACGACGGTGGGTATGATAGCCGCTCATACGGCATCAGGCAAGTAAACGGCGCGGCAGCCCCGCAGGGCCACCGCGCCGATGCGCTAAAAGGCCACGTTGCCAAACTCCGACAGGATAAGGTCGGGGTTGTGGTCAGTTGCCCAATCCACGTTCCACGGGCTCGTGAACAGCAGCAGCTTACCGCCGCGCATGTCCTCGACGCGCAGGGTGTCGCGCGTGAGCGAAAGAGCCGGAATGTCAATGGTATCAGGGTCGTTCTGGATCCAGCGAATGTCCGTATAGGGCAGCGGCTGGCGACGAACCTCAACACGGTACTCGGCCTTAAGGCGGCGCTCGAGCACCTCAAACTGCAGTACGCCGACCACGCCCACGATGACGCTCTCCATGCCGGCACCCAGCTCGCGGAAGATCTGGATGGCGCCCTCCTGGGCAAGCTCCTCCATGCCCTTCACAAACTGCTTGCGCTTGAGCGTATCGACCTGCGTAATGCGGGCGAACATCTCGGGGGCAAACGTCGGGATCTGCGGATACTGCACGTGGCGCTTGCCGGAGCACACGGTGTCACCGATGCTAAAGATACCCGGATCGAACAGGCCCACGATATCGCCCGCGTACGCCTCGTCCACGATGGCGCGGTCATCGGCCATCATCGACGTGCCCGTGGCAAGCTTGAGCTTGCGGTTACCCTGCACGTGGAAGGCGTCCATGCCGCGCTCGAACTTGCCCGAGCAAATGCGCACAAAAGCGATGCGGTCGCGGTGGTTCTTGTCCATGTTGGCCTGGATCTTAAAGACAAAGCCGCTAAAGTCGTCGCGGCAGGGATCGACCGGCTCGCTGGTGAGTGTATCGGTATAGGCGCGCGGCGTCGGGGCCAGACGCAGGAACTCCTTAAGGAAGGGCTCCACGCCAAAGTTGGTGAGCGCCGAGCCAAAGAACGCCGGGCTCAGCTTGCCGCAGGCCACGGCATCCAAGTCGAGCTCGTCGCCGGCACCATCGAGCAGCTCGATGTCGTCCATCAGGTTCTTATGGTTCTCTTCGCCAATAAGCTCGTCCATGGAAGGATCGCCCAGCTCGGCCTCAACCTCGGCGACCTTCTTGGTGGCGTTGGCATGGCCGTCGCCCTCAAAGGCAATGACGCGACGGGTCTGGCGATCGAACACGCCGCGGAAGTTGCGGCCGCTGCCGATCGGCCAGTTCATAGGATACGTATTAATGCCCAGGACGTTCTCGATCTCTTCCATGAGCTCAAACGGATCGCGAGCCTCGTGGTCGAGCTTGTTCACAAAGGTGAAGATGGGAATGTGGCGCAGCGTACAGACCTTAAAGAGCTTTTTGGTCTGGGCCTCGACGCCCTTGGCGCCGTCGATGACCATGACCGCGGCGTCGGCGGCCATAAGGGTACGGTAGGTATCCTCCGAGAAGTCCTGGTGACCAGGGGTATCGAGGATATTGACGCAGGCGCCGTTATAGGTGAACTGCAGCACCGAGGAGGTAACGGAGATACCGCGCTCCTTCTCGATATCCATCCAGTCCGAGACGGCATGCTTGGCCGAGCTCTTGCCCTTGACCGAGCCGGCGGTCTGGATGCTGCCGGTATAGAGCAGCAGCTTCTCGGTAAGCGTGGTCTTACCGGCGTCCGGGTGGCTGATGATCGCGAATGTGCGGCGCGACGAGATTTCATCCGACAGGCTTGCCATGCGGATCCTTTCTTGCATTGAGTGCATTACGTCGTTGTAACCGTATTATTGTAGCCGCGAAATCCCGCCATAGGGCACCTATCAGGACAAATTCATCAGCCGAGCTCGCCGTGCACCGGGCAGCCGCCTCAAGGATCGTCTCAATCTGTAACAGTAAGACGGGTTTTGAGCCCCTACCTGTTACAGATCAAGACAAACTGGCAGGCCCGCCGGCACAATCTCAATCTGTAACATCTAGCCGCCCAAATCGGGTCTAACTGTTACAAATCGAGATAAACAGGAAGGCAGGCAACCAATGTCTCGATCTGTAACATCTAGCCGCGCAAATCGACTCTTACTGTTACAGATTGAGACAAATAGGCAGGCGGGCAAATAAGAACTCGATCTGTAACAGCAGGCGACCCAAAACGGACCTAGGTGTTACAGATTGAGATTGTTTTGGAGCAAGCGCGGCACTGGCGGGCTATTCCACATTTAGCTCTTGCGTAACTGTGCATAGTGTATATATACTGTGCTTACCGGGTATATACACGTGTAGCCCAACAGCTAAGGAGCCGCTGTGGACATCATCCTATCCAATTCGAGCGACAAGCCCATCTACGAACAGATATCCTCACAGGTCAAAGCTCAGATCCTTTCGGGCACGCTCGCTGCGGGAGCAAAACTCCCCAGCATCCGCGCGCTCGCGAGCGATCTTGGCGTGAGCGTCATCACCACCAAGCGCGCCTACGCCGACCTGGAGCAGCTCGGGTTTATCTGCACCGTGCAGGGCAAGGGCTGCTTTGTCGCCGAGGGCAACCAAGAACTCTTGCGCGAAAACCAGCTCTGCCATATCGAAGAGCTGCTCGCACAGGCAGCAACGCAAGCCGAAACCCTGGGCGTCACGCGCGACAAGCTGCACGAGATGCTCGACCTCGTAGCCCCCGAAACCATGCAGTAGCCATCTGCAAGAAAGGCTATACCATGCAATATTTGCTAGAAATCAAAGGTGCATCGCGCCGCGTAAGCGACCGCTTTTCGCTGCGCGACGTCACGCTTGCCGTGGAGCCTGGCCAGATCGTCGGCTTTGTGGGCGCAAATGGCGCCGGCAAGACGACGACCATTCGCGCCGCGCTTGGGCTTATAAAGCTCGATGCCGGCGAGGTGCATCTGCTTGGACAGCGCTGCGATACATACGCACCCGACGAGACGCAGCACCACCTGCGCTCCCGCGTCGGTCTTGTCCTGGACACGTGCCCCTTCCCCTCCACGCTCAAGGTGGGCCAGATCGAGGCACTCGTAGGTCCGGCATACCCCACGTGGAGCTGCGAAACGTTCGCCGGATTCATCGACCGATTTGGCCTCGATCCCAAGACGAAGGTCAAGGACCTCTCCCGCGGCATGGGCATGAAGCTGCAGCTCGCCTGCGCGCTCAGCCACAATGCCAAGCTGCTCGTTTTGGACGAAGCCACTGCGGGCCTCGACCCCATGGCACGCGAAGAGCTGCTTGACGAGCTGCTCGCCTTTGTTTCCGACGGCCAGCGCAGCGTGCTGCTCTCGAGTCATATTACGTCCGACCTCAATCGCGCTGCCGACCGCGTCATCTGCATCGATAACGGCTCGATTGTGTTTGACCTGCCGCGCGAAGACATTACCGACCGCGCCGGCGTCGCCCACTGCACTCAAGCGCAGGCGTCCGAGCTCATGGCTTGCGTCGAAGGCGCCCGTGCCGCCCACCACGCCTATAGCGTGGACGTGCTCGTGCCCAACCGTCGCGATGTGCTCGAGGCCTTCCCCGAGATTCCCTGCGACCGGGCAACCATTGATGACTATCTTCGCCTCACGCTGAAAGGGGCTTCGAAATGAAACGCGCCTTTATGTCTGAGCTCGCCATCGTCCGCACGCTTGTCCCGAGCATCGCGGGCGTCGGCCTGTTCATCTTCGTCGTACTGACCCTCGCCAACGCATCGGACGGTGACTCTGGCATGAGTGCCGGCGCCTGCGCGGTCAGCGCCATGTCGCCTATCATGGTCATGAGCTCGCTGGCCGGCTTCGACAATCAAAACGGATGGGAGCGTTATCGGGCAACGCTGCCCCTCTCGCGCAAAGACATTATTTGTGCCCGCTACCTGTGCATCGTTGTCTTCTCGACTGTCATGGCGTGCGCCGCCGCGCTTTTGAGCATCATCGTTCTTCCGCTCTTCAACAGTGCGGGCGTGACTTCGACGGTACAGACCGTCTTTGAGATTGCAATAGCCTCGGCAGTATCGATGCTCATCTCCCTCATGATGGTGTTTTTGGCACAGCCGCTGTTCTTTCGCTTTGGACACATGGAGGCGTTGCGCCTATCCGTTGGCCTGTTTGCCCTGCTCTGGTGCCTTGCCATCGCCACGTTGAGCTCCTCCAACCCTATCAGCAACTGGCTCATGTCGTTTGCCGGAGCGAATCCCGACCCTGCTGTTCTTGGCTGTCTGTGCGCAGGCATCGCCACACTTACCCTCGTGCTATGTGCACTTAGCTGCATCGTCAGCACCAAGGTTTATCGAGTACGCGATCTGTAAGCACGCGAGTCTCGATCCACGAAGGGCGTGATCGCCCCCCTCCCCGCAAATCCGTGGCAAACGGCATGTCCCCGGCGTGCGCCACCGTACTACTTGCGCAGCGGTTTGGGTAGCGGAATGGCGGCGGCGATAACGGCGGCGATGATCATACAGACGATACCCTTGAGCGGGAAGCACATGAGCAGCAGGCCCACGACCATGACGGGCTGACGCATAACGGCGCCCATCGTCGAGGCGGTGCAGACGGCAACGCAAAAGACCGGATCGGCGCCGGTGAGGATGGCAAGGCCATAGCCCAGACTTACGCCCGAGAAGATAACCGGGAAGAAGTGACCGCCGCGCCAACCAAGGTTGATGAGGGCGGGCGTCAGCATGGCCTTGACCAGACCGGTCGCGATAAGCACGCCGGCGGGGATGGTCAGATAGGTCTCCATGAGCACGTCGGCCTGGGTCTCGCCGGCAAACATGGTGTAGGGCAGGACCGTGCCGCAGACGGCGAGCGCCAGACCAGCCAGCATTGCCTTAACGACAGGACGCTCTCCTATGGCGCGGGCAAACGCTTCGCTCGCGTGCTCAGAGACAAAGTACAGCCAGCCGCAGATTGTTCCAATCAGCGACAGAGGAATGAGCCAGGTAAGCTCCAGGTTGCCCACCACGGCAGCCTCGAACCTCGGCATGCCCATGCCGCCGCCCATAAGCTGGCCGAGCAGCAGGTAGGTGCCCAGACCGCCGGCAATCGCGATGCCGTAGACCACGGTCTTTTGCGCCTTGGGCAGCTTGATGGCGATCTCGCCGGACGTGGACTCATCGTCGGCGTCTTCGCCCTGGCCGTCGGCGCTACCGGCAAGCGGTGCCACAAAGCCAAAGACGGGCGCGGTAAAGAGCGCCGTCAACGCGGCCTGGGTACCCAGCAGCGTAAGCTCCCTAAACTCGGCGCCAAAGCGACGCATGCGGTCGCCAACCCAGCTGCACAGACCCGCGATAACACCGGTCAGGCCGGCCTCCGGTCCAATACTTCCGCCAAACAGCAGCGGCAGCAACGCCGCGAGCGAAAGCTTGCCCAGGTTGTCATACGGGTAGCGCCCGTCTTGCTTAACCTTAGCCATCACCTGGTTGAGGTCATCGGTCTTGGTGCCCGTAAGCTTTTCGTACAGACCGATCAGCAGGCCGCCCAGCAGGCAGACAAAAAACGGGTACGGCAAAAAGCCAAACGGGCCACTGGCAAGCTCGGGCGAAGCGACGCCCAGCGCGTGCGGAATCTCGGTCCATAGATAGTCGATGCCGTGCTCCATCGCGAAAAAGAACAGCCAGACCGCGGCACCTGCGAACGCACCGGTCACGGCAACGCTAACTAAAAACAGCGCGCGGTTTGTGGGTTTGGCAAGGTTATCCATCGGGTCCTCCCGCGGTCAAAGTCGACATAGTTACGTTTTATTGTAGGGCGGGCACGGCGCGGGCGGGCTAACCATCTGCGCCGCGAACGACACCGTTGGGCGCCGCACGCGCGGCAGGCCCGAGGCCTAGTTGTCGATAATCGATGCGATTTGGTGCAGGTTATCGGCAAAGCAAATCCCCTGCTGGCGCTGCGGGCTCGATAGGCCCTTATCGATCATATGCTCGAGCAACGCCTTGAGGTCGTTGTAGTAGCCCCCGAGGTTGTACAGGATGCACGGCGCATCGAGATGCCCCAACGACACAGCGGACATGACCTCGGCAATCTCCTCGAGCGTGCCCGTACCGCCCGGGAAGGCGATGAACGCGTCGCCGAGCTCGATCATCTTGGCCTTACGCTCGGTCATGCCGCTCGTCACGATAAGGTCGTCGATGCCATCGTGCTGAAACTCGGCCTCGATAAAAAAGCTCGGCTCCACGCCCGTCACATAGCCGCCGGCATCGAGCACGCTATCGGCGAGTGCACCCATCAGACCCGACTTGGACCCGCCGTATACCAGCGCGTGTCCGTTGGCGCCAATCCAGTTGCCCAGCTCCTGCACCGCGGGCAGAAACGCCGGGTCATTACCGACGCTGGCACCCAGATACACGGTGATATTCATATTCAGTCCCCCTCATCGTGGCGTGCGGCGCCCCTCTAGCGTTGGCGTCGGCGATATTCGCGCACGCGGCGCGACAGGTCGGCGAGCTCATCGCGGTCGAGCTCTTCCAGGTGCTCAAGATCGTCCATAAAGCGCGCCATGGTGTCCTTTTGGCGCATCTTGATGAGCGTGTTGCAATAGTTCACCGCCACGCCCGTGAGCATGGCGATGTAGAAGATGCTGATGACGCTCAAAACGACGGTGATAGCGCGGGCAACCGGAGTTTCGGCCGGGATATCGCCAAAGCCGATCGTCGATACAGTCTCAAAGCTAAACCAGAGTCCATCGCCAAACGTAAGGGTCGTGGGCTCGGACAGCCAGACAGCCGTCGAGCACAGCAGATAGAAGACGAGAAACAGGCCCGTGATGCGCGCAAAGCCAGCCTGGCGCAACACGTCGGCAAGCGTCCTCAACTTGTTCATCGCGACCCCTTTTCCCAGACGCCCAATCACATTCGCTCGGTATTGTCCCACAACCGGCAGCTGGGGACGTTCCTTTTGTGTCGGCAGAAAGGGACTGTCCCCCAACTGCCGGGCGGGACCGTTTTGCGGTGCAGCTGCCGACTAGGCAGGCTGAGCTGGTATCCTTATGCGGTATTGTCTCGACTCGATAGGATTGTCTGTGAAACCTTCCGCCGTCCTTCGCTTAGCTCTATATCGCACCCTGGCTGTCGCGCTTGCCGCACTCACCGTGCTGAGCGCCGTCATGCCTGCCCCCGCCTTTGCCGCCGACTCCGACCAGCAGGTCAAGACGGTCCGCGTTGGCTGGCTCGTCAACAACAAAGGCTTCCAGGAAGGCACGCCGGGCGAGCGCCTCTCGGGATGGGGCTACGAGTACCTCCAGACCCTCTCGTATTACACAAAGGGCTGGCAATACGAATACGTTAGCGGCACCTTCTCCGAGCTTATGGACATGCTCGAGGCAGGCGAAATCGACCTCATGCCCAACATCTCGTATTCGGCAGAACGCGAGCAGAAGCTGCTCTTTTCCTCAAATCCCGAGGGCACCGAGCGCTACTATATCTACGCCAGGCCCGACCGCGACGATCTGGCCAAGGGTGACCCTCAGGCGCTCCAAGGCCTCACCATCGGCTGCAACTCTGGCGTTATGCAAACTATCGTCGGCCAGCAGTGGCTCGCCAACGAAGACGTTACCTGCACCTATAAAGAAATCGACACCGGCAGCGCCCTCTTTGAGGCGCTTGCAGACGG
>CAUGKA010000071.1 GCA_959599615.1 uncultured Collinsella sp.
ATGTTCCGGAGAGAAGCCCCCGTCACGCCCCCGGATTCCCTGCGTTTACGGCCTTGAGGTCGGCGGGCGGAGAAGGACGTGGTCGATAGGGATACGTGTCCCCTTCGCTGTTTCGCGCTTTGCGCGAAAGGCGCGCTACTTTGGGATGGATGGGGAACGTGGTTGTTGCGGTGGCTTTTCCCTTTTGCTGTTTCGCGGCTTTGCCGCGAAAAGCGCAGCACTTTGGGATGGGCGGGTACGATATTGTCGCGCTGCTCTGTCCCGGCCGCATTTCTAGAGCGTTTCCACCGCCATAAATTACCCTTGGCATACTTGCGCGAAAGCCTACTGGTGCTACACTTGCAATTGCTGTTTCAGGGCGGGGTGAAATTCCCCACTGGCGGTAAATCGGGCGGTGCTAAAGGGGTGCCGTGGCGCAGGCGAGGTGCCTGCGGCCGAGCCGATGAGTCCGCGACCCGTGTGTGCGTTGGTTCGCATGCCGGCTGAACTGGTGAGATCCCAGTACCAACGGTTAGAGTCCGGATGAAAGAGGCAGGTGATCTTATGTCTGAACAGTCGCAGCATATCCATTTTGAGAACACGAATAGGTGGAGCACCAAACAGCTCGTTACCATGGCGCTGATGTGCGCCTTGGGCGCCCTGTTTATGTATGTGCAGCTGCCCATCCTTCCTTCGGCGCCGTTTTTGACGTATGACCCGTCGCTGGTGCCGGCGATGGTGTGTGGATTTGCGTATGGCCCTGGCGCCGGCACTGCTGTTGCCGCTATGGCGATTGTTATCCATGCGCTTACCACGGGCGATTGGGTCGGCGCACTTATGAACCTGGTGGCTACGCTGGGCTACATTCTGCCCGCGGCTATCGTGTACCAGAAGATGCATACCTATAAGGGTGCCGTGATTGGCCTAGTGTTCGGTGTCATTGCCGCTACGGCGCTGTCTATGGTCGCTAACCTTACCATTGGCGTATGGTTCTGGTATGGCTCGGTCGATGTGATCGCCCCGCTCATGATTCCTGCCGTGCTGCCGTTCAACCTTATCAAGACCGTGCTTAACTCGGTATTGACGCTTGCAGTGTACAAGGCGGTCTCCAACCTCATCACGCCTAAAAAGGACCAGGTCAAAGGCCGCGCATGATTGAGTGTCGGGGCGTTTCCTTTAGCTATGACGGTGCCGTGTCGGCACTCGACGGTGTCGATCTGAACATCGAGGACGGGGAGTTTTTCTGCATCCTCGGTGGCAATGGGTCGGGCAAGTCGACGTTTGCCAAGCATCTGAATGCGCTGTTGCAGCCCGATGCGGGCACGGTACGCATCAACGGCATGGATGCGTCCGACCCCGAGCTGGTCTACGACATTCGTTCGACCGCGGGCATGGTATTCCAGAATCCCGACGACCAGCTGGTGGCAACGCTTGTCGAAGATGACATTGCGTTTGGTCCCGAAAACCTTGGCGTGCCATCGGCACAAATAGCACAGCGTGTACGCGAGGCGCTGAAGGGCGTGGGCCTGGTGGGCTTTGAGCGCCACGAGACCCACGCGCTCTCGGGTGGCCAAAAGCAGCGCGTGGCGCTTGCCGGTGTGCTCGCCATGGAACCGCGCGTGCTCATCTTGGACGAGGCTTCTTCGATGCTCGATCCGCGTGGACGCAAGGGCCTCATGAAGGCTTGCCACGCGTTGCACGATCGCGGCATGACCATCGTGATGATTACGCACTTTATGGAAGAGGCCGCCGAGGCCGATCGTGTCGCGGTATTTCGGGCGGGGCGCGTTGCCATGCTCGGTACGCCCGAGGAGATTCTGACGCGGGCAGATGAGCTCGCGGAGCTCAACCTGGATATGCCGGCGTCGTGCTGCTTGGGCACGGCGCTTCGTGCGAAGGGCGTGCCCGTTCATGCGCAGGTGCGCGAGGCGGATATGGTCGCCGAGATTGCGCAGGTATATGCCGACCGGAGTGGGGAAGACACCGCAGGGCGGCCTTCCGCGTCCCAGTTGGAAATCGCTGACGGCACTGTTCCGGTAGACAACGAGGGCAACGCGTCGGAGCCCGTCATCGAGCTATCCCATGTTTCGTACAGTTATTCGCTCAGTCCGCGCGAGCGTCGCCGCTGGCATAAGCGCTCGGCCGTTGCGGGCAAATCGAGCAAACAGGCTCTCTGGGGAAACGACCCCAGCAGCCCGTGGGCGCTGCGCGATGTATCGCTGACGGTGCGTCGCGGCGAGTTCCTGGGCTTAGCAGGTCATACCGGTTCGGGTAAGTCGACGCTGGTCCAGCATCTCAACGGTTTGATTCGCCCCCAGGAGGGTTCCGTTTACGCGTTGGGGCTCGACCTGGCAAACAAGAAAGATGCCGCCGCGGTTAAGGCCAAGGTCGGCGTGGTGTTTCAATATCCCGAGCGTCAGCTGTTTGCCGAAACCGTGACGCAGGACGTGGCGTTTGGCCCGCACAACCTTGGCTTGTCGCAGGCCGAGGTCGCGCGCCGCGTTGAGTCATCGCTCGCGCGCGTGGGCCTCGACTTGGCCACGGTGGGCGACAAGAGTCCCTTTGAGCTTTCGGGTGGCCAACAGCGGCGCGTGGCGTTTGCCGGCGTGCTTGCCATGGAGCCCGAGGTCTTGGTACTCGATGAGCCCATGGCGGGGCTCGATCCGGCGGCGCGCAGTGATTTCCTGGAGCTCATCGATCGACTTCACCATGGGGGCCTGACCGTCGTCATGGTCTCACACAGTATGGATGACCTTGCCAATTGCTGCGATCGTATTGTCGTGATGAACGAGGGCGCGGTGTTTGCTGAGGGCACGCCCGCTCAGGTTTTTGCGCATGCGGATGAGCTTAAATCAATCGGCTTGGGTGTTCCCGCTGCCCAGCGCATGGCGTTGGCGCTCGCGGAAGCGGGCGTGCCGCTGCGTCGCGGCGGGCTCTATACGGTTGAGTCGTTGGCCGACGAGTTGGCAGATTTGCCGATCGGTCGCTCAGGCGGTTCTTCTAACGTCTCGGACAAGGCCAAATCCGAAACGGTCGCGCGAGAGGAGGGTTGCTGATGGAGGCGTTTTCGTTTGGCAGCTACTATCCGAGCGATAGCGCGATCCATCGCCTGGATCCGCGCACCAAGCTGCTCCTGGGCTTTGTGTTTTTGATCACGACGCTGACCGTCGGCGGCTTCCGCGGATTAGCCCCTGTCGCAATTTTCGTTGTGCTGATCTATGTCGTGTCCCGGGTGCCGGCTCGTCGCGTTCTGTCGTCGATGGCGCCGCTGCTGGCAATCGTCGTCGTGGTCGCGGTGCTCAACTTGTTTACCGATCAGAGTGGGCGCATCCTGTGGCAGCTCGGCTTTCTGCGGATAAGCGAGGGCTCGCTGCATTCCGCCGCCTTTATGGCGTGCCGCCTGACCTTGATGATGGCCGGTATGAGCGCCATCACGCTCACCACACCGACGCTCGACCTCACCGCGGGCTTCGAGCGCCTGCTCGCGCCGTTTGCGCGTGTGGGGCTCCCTGCGCACGAGCTCGGCATGATCATGGGCATCGCGCTGCGCTTTATGCCGCAGTTTGCCACCGAGATGAAGCAGACGGCCGATGCGCAGGCAAGCCGTGGTGCACGCGTAACGGGTGGCCCGCTCGGCGGCGTGCGTATGCTCGGCAGTGTGGCGATTCCACTGTTCACGGGCGTGTTCCGTCATGCCGAGACGTTGTCTGCTGCCATGGATGCACGCTGCTATCACGGCGAACAGGGCCGCACGCGTCTGCATGCGCTTGCATTTGGCCGCGGCGATGCGTTGGCGGCGGTGGTGACAGCGCTGCTGCTCATCTGCGTCATCGTCATCAATCTTCAACTTGTTTAGGCGCGATTCGAGCGCAGGAAAGGGATTCCCATGACCGACAACGACCGCACGGCGCAGCTCGAGCGCGCCTGTTCGTATCTTAGGCGTATTCCGGCGTGGTATCTCGCCACGATCGACGTGACGGACGGACATCAGCCGCGCGTGAGGCCGTTCTCGTTTGCCATGGTCGATGATGACAAGCTGTGGTTTTGCACCTCGCGCGATAAGGATGTGTGGGCCGAGCTCAGCGCGAACCCCAAGTTCGAGCTTTCGGGCTGGAAGCCGGGGGAGTGCTGGATCGTATTGTCCGGCGAGGCCGCGCTCGAGGACGATGCGGTGGTGAGCGACCGCGTTCGCGAAGCAGGCTTTAAGCACATGGTGGGCATTGGCGAGAAGCATGAGAGCGCCAACGACGGTCGTCTTGCGTTTTTCTCGGTCCGCAATATCGCCGCCCGCTTCTGCGATATCGACGGCAGCGAAGAGCATCTGGAGCTCTAGCGCGTCTCAAATTAACTACCCGTTCCAAATTGGCTAGTGGCAGGAGGACGCATGGACGGATTGAATACGGTTTTGGAGTATCTGACGTCGGTGCCGGCGTGGTACTTGGCGACGAGCGTGGACGGGCAGCCACATGTACGTCCATTTTCGTTTGCTCAGATCCAGGATGGCAAGCTGTGGTTTGTAACAGCGCGCACCAAAGATGTGTGGCAAGAGCTGCTGCAAAACCAGCGCTTTGAGGCCACGAGTTGGTGGCCGGGCCATGGCTGGCTCATCTTGCGCGGGCGTGCCGGCTTGGATGACCGGGCTTTAGGCGAAATGCGCGAAGCCGGGTGGAAGCATCTAGAGCACCTGGGCGAGCACTATGAGGGGCCTAACGACCCCACGCTCGTCTTCTTTAGCGTCGAGGATCCCGAGGCTTTTATCTGCAATCACGACGAATGGGTGCCGGTTGAGCTCTAGCCAGCTGGCTCATCCTAACAACTTAGTTTTCGCATGGGCGGACCCCGTGTTGCCCGGCACCGTAAGGAGTGCCGGTCAATACGGGGCCCGCTCTATTTGTCAATTCCTTCAAGCGAATGTGTCGGGAATGTTTCAATGCATGAACATGCAAGCTATTTACGTATTCATGCATCTTTTGGTGCTAAAGTTTCAACCCACCTCATAATGAGCGCTGCGAAATGCGCATCGGTGCATAAATCGCAGACAAGGAGTCTGATATGTCTTTGAAGGTTGGAATCGTCGGCGCGGCTGGATATGCCGGAGCCGAGCTCATTCGCCTCGTACTCGGCCATCCCGAGTTTGAACTTGTTGCCATTACGTCCAACGCCGATGCCGGCCAGCCGCTGTCCGCAGTGTATCCGAGCTTTGCTGGCGTAAGCAATCTGGTTTTCACCACGCATGACGCCCCCGAGCTCAAAAGCTGCGATGCGGTTTTTCTTGCCGTGCCGCACACGGCTGCCATGGCGCAGGTGCCCGCGCTCCTTGCCGCGGGCGTTTCCTGCTTCGATCTTTCGGCCGATTACCGTCTGAACGACGCGTCCGTTTTTGAGGCTTGGTATGCCGCCGAGCATACGAGCCCCGAGCTGCTCAAGACCCGTGCCTTCGGTCTGCCCGAGCTGTTCTGCCAGGACTTGGAGACCGCCGCATCCGACCATGCCGACGGCAAACCCGTGCTGGTCGCCTGCGCCGGTTGCTATCCCACCGCAACGAGCCTTGCCGCCGCGCCCGCCGTGCGCGCGGGCTGGGTGGCCGAGAACGGTCCCGTGATTGTCGATGCCATTAGCGGCGTGACGGGCGCCGGTAAGTCCTGCAACGCCCGCACCCATTTTTGCAGCGCCGACGAGAACTTGGAGGCCTACGGCGTGGGCAAGCATCGCCACACGCCCGAGATTGAGCAAATCCTTGGCCTGACCGATCGCGTCGTCTTTACCCCGCACCTGGCACCGCTCAAGCGCGGTCTGCTCTCCACGGTGACGCTGCCGCTCGCGCCGCAGGCTCTCGACACGCTGGCTCTTGAGGATGTCGTCGACCATTACAAGCAGTTCTACGCCGGTCGCACCTTTGTGCGCGTGCTCGATGCCGGCCAGCAGCCCAAGACGGCTTCGGTCGTCGGCACCAACGCTGCCCAGATTGGCCTCGCGCTCAACAAGCGCGCGGGCGTGCTGGTGGCGACGGGCGCCATCGACAATCTGTGCAAGGGCGCTGCGGGCCAAGCAGTCCAGTGCGCCAATATCGTCTTTGGCTTTGACGAGCGACGAGGCTTGCCTACAGTGGCGTGCCCGGTGTAGCACATTCGATTGTTAACGATTTGGTAGTCGGGCATCGAATGGGGCGCCACTCTTAAGCTGGTCTCATGATCACGACTGGCACGGCGCACCAACCGATGTCCGTTTTTTTTGTTTGACATAAGGAGTCATAAAGACGATGGATACCGAGCTGTTTGATATCAAGATTCGCGCCGTCGAGGGTGGCGTTACGGCTGCGGCTGGTTTTAAAGCTGCAGGCATCCACGCTGGGTTCCGCAAGAACCCCGAGCGTCTGGATTACGCGCTCGTCGTGCCCGATAAACCCTGTCCCGGTGCCGGCGTGTTTACCACCAATCGCTTTTGCGCGGCGCCCGTGCAGGTGAGCCGTGCCAACCTGGGCGGTGCCGACAAGGGCTACGGTATCATCGCCGGTGTTTCGGTCAACTCTGGCAATGCCAACGCCGCCACGGGTGAGACCGGCCTTGCCTGCGCGCGCGAGACGTGCAGCATCGCATCGCAGGTCATCGGCTGCGAGCCCCAGCAGATTCTGGTTGCCTCCACGGGTGTGATTGGCCAGATTCTGCCGATAGACACGTTTGAGACCGCCATTCCTGCTGCCTACGAGGCGCTCTCCGCCCACGGTGGCGCCGATGCCGCTCGCGCCATCATGACGACCGACACGCACTCCAAGGAGTACGCCGTATCCTACGTCAGTGAGGCTGCGGGTCATGCGGGCAATGTCTATACGGTAGGCGGAATGTGCAAGGGCTCGGGCATGATCATGCCCAATATGGCCACCATGATCGCAGTTATCACCACCGATGCCCCCGTCGAGCCTGCGGCACTTCATGCCCTGCTGCTCTCGACCGTCAAGCAGACCTTCAACAAGGTAACGGTCGATTCCGACACCTCGACCAACGACACCTGCATCATGCTTGCCTCCGGCGCCGCTGCCGCAGATGCCGAGCCTATCGTCGAGGGCTCCGATGCCTTTGACGAGTTGGCATTTGCCGTGCACGAGGTGTGCGAGAGCCTGGCGCGCAATATCGCCGCCGATGGTGAGGGCGCATCCAAGCTTGTTACGGTCAACGTTACCGGCGCCGCCAACGACGAGGAGGCCGATATCGCCGCCCGTGCCGTTGCTAACTCGCCGCTCGTTAAGACCTGCATCGCCGGCCACGACTGCAACTGGGGCCGCGTTGCCATGGCGCTCGGTAAGTGCGGCGTGAAGTTTAATCAGGAAGACGTTTCCATCGACATGATGGGCATGCCTGTCTGTCGCGATGGTCTGACTGTTCCCTTTGACGAGGACGAGGCTCTACGACGTTTCGAGGCGCCCGAGATCGTGATCTCGGCCGACCTGGGCGCAGGCGACGCGGCAACGACCGTGTGGACCTGCGACCTCACGCATGAGTACATCTCCATTAACGGCGACTACCGTTCCTAGATTCCAGGCACGCTGCGCATCTTGCCGCGATTGCGGACAGCGGAGCACGGCGCGATAACGATACGAAAGACGAGGCAGATTATGAAATTCGCACGCGATTGTCGTTCGAACGAATCCAACGAAGCAACCGCGCAGCTGCTGTTCGAAGCGCTGCCGTGGATTAAGAACCTGACCGGTAAGACGGTTGTTATCAAATATGGCGGAGCCGCCATGGTTGATGAGCAACTGCGCCGCGACGTGATGAGCGACATCGTTTTGCTCAAGATTATCGGCATGCGCCCCGTCATCGTGCATGGCGGCGGCAAGGCCATCAACGAGGCGTTGAGCCATTACGATATTCCCGTCGAGTTTAAGAACGGCCAGCGCGTGACTACGCCGGCGACTATGGATATCGTGCGCGAGGTGCTGGGCGGCAAGGTTAACCAGGAGCTGGTTGCTGCTATCAACCACCACGGCAACCTGGCCGTGGGCGTGTCGGGCAGCGATGCCGGCACGCTCATCGCCGAGCCGCTCGACCCCGAGCTCGGTCGCGTGGGCAAAGTGACGCACGTCAACACGGACTATATCGAGCGTTTGCTCGATAGCGAGTACATCCCCGTCATCGCTACCGTCGCGGCGGGGGAGGACGGCGGTTTCTTCAACATCAATGCCGATACCGCCGCCGGTGCCGTCGCGGCAGCGCTTCACGCGCATAAGGCGATCTTTTTGACCGACGTCGATGGCCTGTACAAGGACTTTAGCGATAAGGATTCGCTTATCTCTAACCTAACGCTCGACGAGGTTAACGAGATGCTCTACGGTGGCGAGGTCGATAAGGGCATGATTCCCAAGCTACGTGCGGCCGTCGACGCGCTTGCCGGTGGCGTGTTCCGCGCCCATATCATTAACGGTACCACGCCGAATTCGCTGCTGCTTGAGCTGTTGACCGATGCCGGCGTCGGCACCGTGATCCATTCTACCGAGACGGCCTACGAGTTCGATACGCACCCGCACCCGCTTTCGACCTTTGCGGCGCGCCTGACCGAGAATCTCGACGAGGTCGAGAGGCTTCAAACGGTCTAGCCGGCTCAAAATTGCTACGCCATTACGCCCAAACTCCGCGCTACTTGGCGCTTAACGAAAGGTATCTCATGTCACTTGCAGCACAACAATCGCTCGAATCCTACTACGTCATGCACACCTTCGGTCGCTCTCCGGTCGAGTTTGTCGAAGGCCGCGGCATGAAGCTCACCGGCGACGATGGCCGCGAATACCTCGATTTTCTTGCCGGCATCGGCGTGTGCAGCCTGGGCCACGGCAACCCGGCAGTGCTGTCGGCGCTCGAGGCTCAGACCAAAAAACTCCTGCATGTCTCCAACTATTTTTACATCGAGCAGCGTGGCCAGGTCGCGGCGCTGCTGTCCAAACTCGCTAACGATGATACGGACGGTGCGCGCGTGCTTGCCGACGCGATTGCC
>CAUGKA010000072.1 GCA_959599615.1 uncultured Collinsella sp.
CCGTTCAGGAGGCTGGTGACGACAGTCTGCAGGCTTCGGTCGGTCTCGACACTCCGACCTTTGCCGATGCCCTGCCCACGGGCGATTATCTGCAGGCCTATTCCGAGGAGCAGGGCCTTGGCTTTGCCGGCCAGGCCGCGATGTATATTCTTTCGGGCGTGATTGGCGTGGCGGTGCTCACCATCGCATTCCGCCTGGTCTCGCTGACGGTCAAGGAAAGCGGTGCTCATGGCAATAGCCGAGCTGCCTAGCTGGCTTGCGGTCGAGCAGCGTTACGAGCCCGCGGGGGCTCGGCATCGTGTGATGCAAAAGAACGTCCTGCACCTGGCGAGCCTGCTTGAGCGGGTTCGCCTGGGTGGAGGCGCGAACAAGGGCGGGTCGATGGTCGACCGCGCCCTTTCTTGCGTTTCGGCTCCGGTGCGCCTGTTAGGGATGTTCGTTTGCGTCCTGTGCGTGTGTCTGACGCAAAGCCCGCTGTACCTGATGTTGATGGCGGCGATCGCGTTGGTGCTGGTCGCGGTGCGCCCCGTACGCGGGCTGCGCGCTACCTTTGTGCCGGCGTTGGCTGCCGCGGGGTTTGCCGTGGTTCTGGCGCTGCCTGCCCTGCTGCTGGGTGCTTCTGCCTCGGGCGCCATGCTCAAGATTGCACTCAAGACGTTCATTAACGTGTCGCTGGTGCTGGGCGTTTCGTGGACGCTCACCTGGAGTCGCATGTCGGCGGCGCTTAAGATGCTGCGCCTGCCCGACGAGGTCATCTTTACCTTTGATATGGCACTCAAGCATATCGAGGTGCTGGGATGCACGGCGCACGATCTGTGCGAATCGGTCATGTTGCGCAGCGTTGGCCGTGCGCCTGAGGGATTTTCGCGTACCGATTCGATCGCGGGTATCATGGGCATGACCTTTATCAAGGCGATGGAGTGCAGCCACGCGATGGACGAGGCTATGCTCTGCCGCGGCTTTGCCGGTGCGTACCCGGCGCCCGGGCGGAGCGGCTTTGGCTGGCGCGATGCGGTTTATGCGGCCGTCGTGGTGCTGCTCGCCGCGTTGTGCGCGGTGCTGTAGCGCGGGCGGCCGAGCCGTCGATGTGGATAGGGAAGGGCGACGTTTTGGCAAACGATACGAATGGCGTGATGGGCGCGAGCGGTGCTACTGGCGCCAAGAGCGTGCCGCTCATCGAGTTTCGCGACGTGGTGTTCTCCTATGCGGGGCATACGGTTGTCGATGGTGTGTCGCTGCAGGTCGATCGTGGTGAACTCGTTGCCCTACTCGGTCCCAACGGCTGCGGTAAGACGACGATTATGCGCCTTATCAACGGTCTTGAACTAGCGGACGCGGGTGCGTACCTGTTTGACGGGCACGTGATCGATGCGGCATACCTCAAGGATTCCGCGGCCGCTCAGCGTTTTCATCAGCGCGTAGGTTTTGTGTTTCAAAATGCCGACGCCCAGCTGTTCTGCGCTACGGTGGGCGAGGAAGTTGCTTTTGGTCCCGCGCAGATGGGGCTGCCGGCAGACGAGCTCGAGCGCCGCGTGCGCGATGCCATGGAGCTGTTCCAGGTTGCCGATCTGGTCGATGCCTCGCCCTATCAGCTTTCGGGCGGGCAAAAGAAGCGCGTTGCGCTGGCTGCGGTCGTGTCGATGAACCCCGATATCCTAGTGCTCGATGAGCCCACCAACGGGCTCGATGAGGACTCGTGCGACATCGTAGTCAACTTTTTGCTGGCCTACGTTGCTGCCGGTAAGACGGTTTTGATGAGTACGCACCATCAAGATTTGGTGCGACGCCTGGGCGCCCGCGCCATCTATATCGATCGATATCACCATGTGGTCGAGGTGCCGGTGTCGTCGTATGGAACCGAGAGCGGCGCTGCGGAATAGTTGCTGCGTAGAGCGTGCGTAGCGGCCCGCGCGGCTTTGCCGTGATGGTATAGTTATCCAGGTTTTTATGGGGGTGGCTATGCCAAGCTGGAACATTCATATCGCTCAGACGGAGCGTTTGCTGGAGCGCACCGGCGCGCTTGCCAATAGCGTGCGCGACCGCAATGCCTTTTTGTTTGGCTGCGTGGTTCCGGATATCTTCGTGGGCTATATGGTCCCTGGTATCGCTGATCCCATTCCGTATCGCATTACGCACTTTGCAAACCCCGAGCCTATCCCTAAGCCGCGCGAGCACGAGTTCTGGGATACCTATGTGGCGCCGCTGCTCAAAGGGGCGTCTGTTGGTACGCCGGCTGCCGCGACCTCGATCGCCGAGGAGCGCGAGCGACTCAATCGGGTGCATTATCCCCAACGCTACAAGGACGCCGAGCCGGTTGCCGGTCCCGGTGCTAGCGAGCTTTCGCTCGCGCCCGGTGACGTGGCGCAGTCGCTGCTCGATTTGACGCTGGGCGTCTGGTCGCATCTGGTGGCGGATACCGTATGGAATACGCGCGTGAATCAGTACCTGGAGGCGCACGGCGGCAAGCCGTGCGAGGAATTCCGCATTAAAAAGCAAGGCGACTTTGACTGGTTTGGCAAGACGCTCGGCATCGTTTCGATTCCGCGCGCGACCAATCGCCTGTATACTGCGGCGACGCGTTTTGGTCAGTATCCCATCCATAAGGAGTATGTGCTCAAGACCATCGGCGTTATGCACGAGATTGTACGCGAAAACCCCGGTGAGCCCGATCATCCGCCATACCGCCTGCTAACTGAGGAGTTTTTCGATGCAACGTTTACCGAGGTCATCGAGCTGACCGAGGTGGGCTTTGCGACTCGCGTTGCCGCTTCTGACGTCCCCGCAGTCCCTCTGATCACTAGCTGCTAGCTGGCCGGCTTGACGGCGAACAGCTCATCCCAATCGACCAATAGCTCCCGCCGCAGGGCATCTTCGGTGGTGCGTTCCTGATCGGTCTTTGGGATGTAGGGGAGCCCTGCCTTTTTATGGATGAGTTCGGCGATGTTGTTAAAGCTCTTCGTGTCTTTGATTTGCTCATAGGTTATCTGGATAACGTCATAGCCCATGCTTGTGAGGGCGGTGGTGCGCTCGGCATCGGAGAGACTTGCGGCTTCGCCATCGTGGGCGGAGCGGCCTTGGCATTCCAAGATGACGCCCATGCTGTCGGTGTTGCTCTCGATGAGGATATCGGCGTAGCAGCAGGTTTTGTCATACAGTGAGCGCGCGGCGTCGCTGAGTGGGATGCGCACGTTGTTTGCGATGTTGATACCCATGCCGCCCTCGTTGCGGGGGAGCGAGACAAGTATGGAGGTCTGTACTTCGAAGGGCGAGGCGGTCTGCCCCGTCATGTGCTCGGCCGCCCAGCGCAGTTGTTTAACGCCGCGCAGGCCTGCAGCCTGCTTGGCGAACGCGGCGATATCCGCCGCGCTGAGGAGCGGCGGGCGCTTCCACAAATTGGTGTCATTGCCCTTGGTGTCGACAACACGCTCCCAACCGCAGTTGGGTGGAATGAGCTTAAGCGAAATGGCTTCATCGAGTTGTTGTTGCGTTCGCTCGCAGGGCTTAAACACTGCAAAGGAGCCGCACATCTCGTGGCAAGCCATGAGTAACTGGTTGCGTGAGACCTGCGTAGCAAGGCTGAGCAGCGTAAACTCGGGCGATGTGACATCAAATCCATGTTCAGTTTGCCTAAACGACCCGGGAGGCGGCTCTTGGGTTAGCAGACGGCTGTGAAATAGCTTTCCGTTCGCGCGTTGTTTTCTTTCGCCCACGAATCTCCAAACTGGTGTGCCGAGCAAGTCTTTAAATACTGGCTGTTTTGAGTAATGCACCAAGCGATGGTCATGGTCGGGCGGCAGGATTGCCGGATAGAGTCCGAGTATCTGGGGCGGGATGCGATAGTACTGAAAAGCCGTGGGTCCGCAGGCAAGAAATGACATGGCGATCCGATCGTTTGAGCGTTGATTGGGCTAGAAAAGCTATTCGTTTCGGAAGTGCGGGGAAAAAGACAAATAGGTCAGACACAAGCGGTATTTAAGCCAACTTTATCAGGGGTTTTGTTGAAATAAAAGGGCTTGTGCTCGGGGGTAAGCAATTTTTCCCCGCACTTCCGAAAACGCGGTCGATCCGGCTCTTGCTAAAACGATTCAGCAGCATCGGATAAGGTGTGGGTTTGCCACCGGGTGAACACTTTTAGCGCCTGAGGCTTTATTTTTTGGCCTCGAAGGGTAGATTTTGCGCTTTTGGTAAAGAAATGAGTGCGTGTTTTGCTGTGTGCTGGCATTGGTACAAAAAAGGGCCCGGAAGGCGAAGCCTTCCGGGCCCTTTGCAATGCAAACATGCTTGCAAGTACGATTTAGCGGACCTGAGCGACGTAAGCGACGTTGGTCGAGGAGACCTTGTCCTCGAGCTGAACACTCATGCGGGGATCGCCGGCGGTAGCGACGGTCAGATCGCCGGCCTCGACGTAGCCGAGCTCCTTAGCGGTCTCGATCGCCTTGACGATCGTGCCGTTGACGGTGCCCTGGGTAATCTCGGCCTGGTGCGGGATAACGCCCCAGTACATGATCATCTGCTGGACGGCCCACTCGTGGCGGGAGAACGCGCAGATCGGCATGTTGGGACGGAAGTGCGAGATCAGGCGTGCGGTACGACCGGTGGTCGTCGGCACGGTGATGCACTTGGCGCCAACGGTGGTGGCCATGTTCACAGCGGACATACCCACAACGTTGTTGACGACGCGGGTGCCGTGAGCATCGGCCGGAACCTCGAGCGGAGCGTGGGCCGGGAGGTACTTCTCGGTCTCGAGAGCAATGCTGGCCTGCATCTTGACGGCCTCGACCGGGTACTTACCGGCAGCGGACTCGCCAGAGAGCATAACGGCGTCGGTGCCGTCGTAGATGGCGTTAGCAACGTCGGCAACCTCGGCGCGCGTCGGGCGCGGGTTCTGCTGCATGGAGTCGAGCATCTGCGTAGCGGTGATAACGGGCTTGTAGGCCGCGTTGCACTTGGCGATGATCTCCTTCTGAATGTGCGGAACAAGCTCGGGCTTGATCTCGATGCCCAGGTCGCCACGGGCGACCATGATGCCGTCGGAAGCCTCGAGGATCTCGTCGAAGTTCTCGACGCCCAGGGCACACTCGATCTTCGGGAAGATCGTCACGTGCTCGCCACCGTTCTCGCGGCAAAGCTTGCGGATGCCGCGGACGGACTCGCCGTCACGGATGAAGGAAGCGGCGATGTAGTCGATGTTCTCGGTCAGGCCAAAGAGGATGTCCTGACGATCGCGCTCGGTGATAGCGGGCAGCGAGATGTTGACGTTGGGCATGTTGACGCCCTTGCGCTCGCCGATCAGGCCGTCGTTCTTAACGACGCAGGTCATGTCCTGGCCGCTGACGGACTCGACCTCGAGGGCAACCAGGCCGTCATCGATCAGGATGAGGGAGCCCTTCTCGACCTCGGAAGGCAGAGCCAGGTAGTCGAGGGAGATGTGCTCAGCGGTGCCGTGGAAATCCTCGGACGTGGGCTGAGCGGTGACGACGATCTTATCGCCGGTCTTGACGGCAACCTTCTTGCCGTCGACCAGAAGGCCGGTGCGGACCTCGGGGCCCTTGGTGTCGAGCAGGATGCCGACAGGCAGACCGAGCTCCTTGGAAATACGGCGGACGCGCTCGATGCGACCGTGGTGCTCGTCGTAGGAGCCGTGCGAGAAGTTAAAACGGGCGACGTTCATGCCCGCCTTGATCATCTCGCGGATGGTCTCGTCGCTATCGCAGGCGGGACCCATGGTGCATACAATCTTAGTGCGCTTGTACATTCAGACCTCCATCTGACATCGTCTTGCGCTGATAGATAAACCATAAGAAATAAAACCGAGATGATTATAACGAAATGCCGACCGAATACCCCAAAAAATCGACCGTATGCCGAAATGGAAGTTCATTTTTTGCGGGAAAAACGGTATATGAAAAATCTTTACCAACCACTCCAACCGCTGCTATCTGGGCGATATGTCAGTTTGGCGATGTGCCGAAGAAAAAACGTTTTACCAATGTTGAGCATCACACGGTCTGCACCGTTGCGTGCGGACCATATTTCCAAACCGATTGTTTTGGCTAGACGCGTCGCTTTGGGGTACCATAGCTCCACTATCAACTGCCGCTCAGCACGGCAGCCTTGATGAGCCCTTGCCCTTCTCCTGGGAATTATGATCGGGCATCAATCTGCTGAGTGGCCCGAATCCCAGGAGGGGACTCTATATGCAAAAGGAATACCTGTCCGCCGCGGCGGAGGTGCTCAGCGACCAAGGTGTCGATGAGAACCTCGGCCTGAGCAACGACGAGGCGTCGTCGCGCCTCGCCAAGACAGGCCCTAACAAGCTCGAGGAAGCTGAGAAGACGCCGCTGTGGAAGCGTTTCTTTGAACAGATGGCTGACCCTATGGTCATCATGCTGATCGTTGCCGCCGTCATCAGTGCGCTCACGGGCATGGTCAAGGGCGAGCCCGACTTTGCCGATGTTGCCATCATCATGTTCGTCGTTATCGTCAACTCGGTGCTGGGCGTGGTCCAGGAAGCCAAGAGCGAGGAGGCCCTCGAGGCCCTGCAGGAGATGAGTGCGGCGCAGTCCAAGGTGCTACGCGACGGCAAGCTCGTGCACCTGCCGAGCGCCGAGCTCGTGCCCGGCGACGTGATCATGCTCGAGGCGGGCGACTCCGTCCCGGCCGACTGCCGCGTGCTCGAGAGCGCCACGATGAAGATCGAAGAGGCCGCGCTCACCGGCGAGTCCGTGCCCGTCGAGAAGCATGCCAACGTGATCGAGCTCGCCGCCGGCACCGACGACGTGCCGCTCGGCGACCGTAAGAACATGTGCTATATGGGCTCCACCGTCGTGTACGGCCGTGGTCGCGCCGTCGTGGTCGGCACCGGCATGAACACCGAGATGGGTAAGATCGCCGGCGCCCTGGCCGAGGCCAAGGAGGAGCTCACGCCGTTGCAGGTGAAGCTCGCCGAGCTCAGCCGCATCCTTACCATTATGGTGATCGTCATCTGCGTCGTGATCTTTGGCGTTGACATCCTCCGCCACGGCGTGGGCAATGTCCTCACCGACCCGACTGCCCTGCTCGACACCTTTATGGTTGCCGTCTCGCTTGCCGTCGCCGCCATCCCCGAGGGCCTGGTCGCCGTCGTGACCATCGTGCTTTCGCTCGGCGTGACCAAGATGGCCAAGCGCCAGGCGATTATCCGTAAGCTTTCCGCCGTCGAGACCCTTGGCTGCACACAGACCATCTGCTCCGACAAGACCGGTACCCTTACCCAGAACAAGATGACCGTCGTCAAACACGAACTCGCCGCGCCCAAGGAGAAGTTCCTGGCCGGCATGGCGCTGTGCTCCGATGCCCAGTGGGATGAGGAGCTGGGCGAGGCCGTGGGCGAGCCGACCGAGTGCGCGCTTGTCAACGACGCCGGCAAGGCGGGCCTCACTGGCCTGACTGCCGAGCACCCGCGCGTGGGCGAGGCCCCGTTCGACTCGGGTCGCAAGATGATGTCCGTGATCGTCGAGACCCTGGACGGCGAGTACGAGCAGTACACCAAGGGCGCGCCCGACGTGGTGATCGGCCTGTGCACCCATATCTACGAGGGCGATAAGGTCGTCCCCCTGACCGAGGAGCGCCGTGCCGAGCTCGTGGCCGCCAACAAGGCCATGGCCGACGAGGCCCTGCGCGTGCTGGCGCTGGCAAGCCGCACCTACACCGAGGTCCCGGCCGACTGCAGCCCCGCTGCGCTCGAGCACGACCTGGTCTTCTGCGGCCTGTCCGGCATGATTGACCCGGTCCGCCCCGAGGTCGCCGACGCCATACGCGAGGCGCACGACGCCGGTATCCGCACCGTCATGATCACGGGCGACCACATCGACACCGCCGTGGCCATCGCCAAGCAGCTGGGCATCGTCACCGATCGCAGCCAGGCCATCACAGGCGCCGATCTCGACCGCATGAGCGACGAGGAGCTCGACGCGCACATCGAGGACTTTGGCGTGTACGCCCGCGTCCAGCCCGAGCACAAGACCCGCATCGTCGAGGCGTGGAAGTCGCGCGACCAGATCGTGGCCATGACGGGCGACGGCGTCAACGACGCCCCGTCCATCAAGCGCGCCGACATTGGCGTGGGCATGGGCATCACCGGCACCGACGTCACCAAGAACGTGGCCGACATGGTGCTCGCCGACGACAACTTCGCCACCATCATCCACGCGGTGGAGGAGGGTCGTCGCATCTACGACAACATCCGCAAGGTGATCCAGTTCCTGCTGTCCGCCAACATCGCCGAGGTCCTCTCGGTGTTCGTGGCCACGCTCATCGGCTTCACCATCTTCCAGCCGGTGCAGCTGCTGTGGATCAACCTCATCACCGACTCCCTGCCGGCGCTCGCGCTCGGCATGGAGGAGGCCGAGGGCGACGTCATGAAGCGCAAGCCCCGCAACGCCTCCGACGGCGTGTTCGCCGGCGGCATGGGCCTCGACATCGCGTTCCAGGGCATCATCATCACCCTGCTGGTGCTCGCCTCCTTCTTTGCCGGCGTGTACTTTGACATGGGCTACATCGACATCGCCGACATGATCGCCGGCACCGCCGATGCCGAGGGCGTGACCATGGCGTTCATCACCCTGTCCATGGTCGAGATCTTCCACTCCTTCAACATGCGCAGCCGCCGCGCCTCGATCTTCACCATGAAGACGCAGAACAAGTGGCTGTGGGGCGCCGCCGCCCTGGCCTTGGCGCTGACCGTCGTTCCCGTTGAGGTCGACGTGCTCGCCAACGTCTTTGGCTTCATGCCGCTCCCGCCTCACGCGCTGCTGACCGCGCTCGGTCTGGCGCTGCTGATCATCCCGATCATGGAGGTCTACAAGGCCATCATGCGCGGCATCGAGAAGAACAAGGCGTAAACGGAAAGGACCTCAGCGTAAGCGTGGCTGACGTTTTGGAACATATTCCGAGCTT
>CAUGKA010000073.1 GCA_959599615.1 uncultured Collinsella sp.
CGGGCGCCCGGTCGGCGGCCCGTTCTGGGCGCGCCTCAATCGTAGCCCGAGACGGGCCCGGGCTGACAATTTCGACTGTAATGGACGTTCTTTAACGACTAGTCATTCAAGAACGTCCCCAACGACTATGTTGCAAAAGCTGTATGCCAGCATCCAAAGATGTCAAAAAATGCCGACTTTGGATGCTGACGTACATGTTTATGAGACAGTATTGTCTTTGCTATCTGACGGCTTGGACGGCAAGTGCGTCCAGCACACGCCCTGCGTCGGCGTCAATCAGGATGCTGCGATCGGCGATTTCTGCCGGAGCGACTGCCTCGCCAAAATTGACGCATGTGTACGTTGCGCGCTCGTTTTTGGCGGTCATCTGCCAAAACGGGTACTTGATGATGACGGGCGTGTTGCCGCCCACGCCAAGCTCCAGGAACAGAACGCGCATATTGCTGTGGCGGCGCAGGAAATCTTGGTAACGGTCGGCCGCGGCACACCAGCCCTTATCCTGCACAAACGTGTTGTCGGCGCGCAGGTTCATCGTGAGCGGGGAGCCACAATGGGGGCAACGGGGCACTAGCGCAGACGGAATGCGCAGGTCTTTTTGGGCGGCGACCATGTAATGTACGAGCTCTTCGTTGTCCCAAGTTTCCTGACAGCAGGGCTTGCTGCACTGGAATAGACCATAATCGCCCTGCGTGTAAAAGAGTCGCTGTTTATCGAAACCGGCGCGTTGGAAGCAATGGTCTACGTTTGTGGTCAGCACAAAGTAATCTCGGTCGCGCAGCAGGCCCAAAAGCTGTTCGTAGATGGGCTTGGGTATGGGGTCATATCGGTTGCACATGATATAGCGGCTCCAAAATGCCCAGTATTCCTCGAGGGATTCATAGGGGTAGAAACCGCCGGAGTACATGTCGGTAAAGCCGTAGCGTGCGGCGAAGTCGCCAAAGAGTTTCTCGAAGCGCTCTCCCGCGTAGGCGTAGCCAGCCGCGGTGGAAAGACCCGCGCCGGCGCCGATTATCACGGCGTCGGATGCATCGAGTGCGGCTCGGAGCTTAGCGATCTGCTTGGAGAAGGTCGCGGTAGATTGACTCGTCAGACGCCAGAAAAACATTGAAGATCACCTTAAGGTTGGGGTCGTTATGGTCTAGATGATGACGAACGGCATCGATGGCAACGCGCGCGGCGGCTTGTTGGGGATAGCCAAAGACGCCCGTCGAAATGCAGCAGAAGGCAAGCGTGTCGAGCTTTCGGCTCGTCGCTTCTTCCAGGCAGCTGGTGTAGCAACGGCGCAGTAGCAGTTCCTCGCGCGGGCCAGGCTTATGGTTGGGCACGATGGGACCGACGGTGTGGAAGATATGGCTGCTGGGCAGGTTAAAGGCTGGCGTGACCTTGACGCATACGGTCGGTTCCTCGTGCCCTTGTTTGCACATGAGGCCAGCGCATATTAGGCGTAGCTGCATGCCGGCGTATGTGTGGATGGCATTGTCGATGCAGCGGTGTCCCGGCACAAAACAGCCGAGCATTTGGCTGTTGGCGGCGTTGACGATGGCGTCGGCCTTAAGCAACGTGATGTCGCCACGCCAGACGGCAATGCGATTTCGGTAGGGGAGCGTGCGGGCATCGGTCGCTCCGCCACGCTCGACAAGCCGCCGCTGCAGGTAGGCGTCCTGGACGTTGAGCACCTCTGCCGCGAGCGCTTCGGGCGGCCGCTCGTTCATGAGGGCCCTGAGCAAATCGCGCTGCTCGCTGGCTCCGGCGGGAACAGCAACGTCGCGTCCATCCGGTCGCTCATCGAGCAATGCGTTGATAAGCCAAACACGACGCTCGGCTTGATTCATGGCTGGCCTCCTGTCCAATTGATTCGGGTGTGTCTGACAGTAGTGTGCAGCCTGGATCGTTTTTAAAAAAGAAGGCACAAAAAGGTAACCGTGGAGCGGTATGCCCCACGGCATCCATTTCCTTTAGGTTTGACGAGAGCACCTTTTGGCTGATGCCGGGAATAGAGCGATGGAGTGCGTTGAAGCCCAATGACTACCTGTGTCGGGCCCATGCAAAAAGCTGTACGCCAGCATCCAAAGATGTCGAAAAATGTCGACTTTGGATGCTGGCGTACATGTTTGGTTCGGCGGGGACTAGGCAATCATTGCGTCGAGTGTAATGAGTTCCCTGAGTCGCTCAGTGCGCGTTTGCCCATGGCGCTTTGCCTTGGCGTCAAATGCTTCAAGAACCGATTCACCCACACGTGCCGATAAAACAGTGCTTGGCTCATCGGAGATCGGCGGCCTTCCCAACTTGATGGTGCGACCCTTCGGCCACTCATCTTTTTCGTATGCCTCCGCAGCCTTTTCCAGCTCTCCGGGAGCAAACCCCATCATCTTTTCGAGCTGCTGAGCGTCCATAGCGCCTCCTATCGATCGATTCCGATTTCCCTGAGCACCTTGCGCGTAGGAGGGACAAGGGCGTGGTAAATGATGTAACCATCCCGATCGGGGCAACATCGAGCGATGAGCTCCATGAGGCGGCTTCTCTTTTTGTATACAATTTTGTAGGCAAAAATACAAGTAACTAGTCATTGGGGACGTTCTTTGACGACTAGTCATTTAAGAGCGTCCCCAATGACTACATTGCTAGAGCAGGTGCTCCTGCGCCCACGTGATGATGTCGCTCGATTCGTAGAGTGGCGTGCCGTCAATGAACAGGCAGGGAACCTGGCGCTTGCCGCCGACGGCGATGAGCGTCTGCTCGGCATCGGGGTCGGTCGAGATATTGCGCTCGGGGATGGTCACGCCGTTATCGGCCAGGAAGCGCTTGACCTTAATGCAATACGGGCAGCCGGTCATAACGTACAGCACGAGCTCGTGATCAGTAGCCATGGGTCTCCAATCGGTTGAGGTTTCGGTTGAGATACCCAAAGCCGCCGCGGTCTATGCGCGCGTCAACGACGACTCGATGGCCTGTACCAGAAACGCCGTGGCTCCGGTGCCGCAGGGCTTGTCGTAGTAGTCGATAAAGCGCTGATCGGCAAGATAGCCGTGGGCGAGGCCCAGGTATGCTTCGTCTTGGGGTTCGCGTCCCCAGTTGAGACCAATCCAACGACGATGCATCGCGACGAGCTTGCGAGCCTCGCTTCCATCCGCATCCCCGTCGCCCATGGCAATCGAGAGCTGACCCAGAATAGCGCGTTCAAGTTCTTTCATGTCGTTCCATGTCTGAGGATCCATGTCCAGTAATGCTTCGTTTGCCGCATCGATGGCCTCATCGCCATAGCGCGCCCGGGCTTCGGCTCCGTAGCGCTCCTCGTTTTCCTGTACGGTGCGCCAGCGCTCCAGTTGCGGCAAGACGGCACCCATAAGTGAGACAGCCTCGTCGAGCGACATGCCGGTGTTTTGCGCCAGACGCGGCGCGCAGTCCTCGATCATCGCCTCCATTGTGGTGTCGTAGGTGTACTTGCCGTGGTCGTAGCACCACTTGCAGTAATGATCGGTCGTGGCGCCCGCGGAATCGGTGCCGCAGTCGTCGGGCGTGAGCATCATGCCGCAGCTCTGGCAATAGTGCTCGGGCATTTCGAGCAGGTGGGACAGCGGCTCCCCGGTTACGGCGGCAATAAGCTTCATCATGTCGATGCCCGGGGTGACTTCGCCGCGTTCCCAACGGCTGATGGCCTGGCGTGTGACGAAGAGCTTGGCGGCGAGCTGCTCCTGGGTAAGGTGATGGGCGCGACGGACGGCGATGAGTTTTTCTGCAAAGGCCATGATGGCTCCTTTCTGCTGCTTGCGGCTTTAAGCATACGTGGCAGCCGGCACCCTTCCAAGCAACCGTTGGTTGCATGCAGATGGCAGTGAGATGGAATCGCGACCCTTCACCCGCATGCCTGTGCCGTACAATGACCGGCATGGAACCTATTGCACACATACATACCGACCTGCCGCAGAAGTTCGGCATCCCGCGCAACAGCTTTTTGGCGCCCCATCTACAGGGACGCATCGTCTTTGAGCCGGAATTTGCCTCCAACGCAGTGGTTGAGGGCCTGGATTCCTTCTCTCACCTATGGCTGCTCTGGCGCTTCGAAAACGGCACGCCCGGCGGCACGGCTAAGGATATTGCCGCCGATGCCAAGACGCGGGACAGGTCCGGAACCAACGCAAAATGGTCGAAAACCGTGCGCCCGCCGCGTCTGGGTGGAGCCGAGCGCGTGGGCGTGTTTGCCACGCGCAGTCCGTTTCGCCCCAATCCCATCGGGCTCACCTGCGTCAAGCTCGATCGTGTCGAGCTTACCGACGATGGTCCCATCATTCATGTGCTGGGGGCCGACCTGCGCGACGGCACGCCCATCTACGACATTAAGCCCTACATTCCGTTTGCGGACTGCCACCCGGATGCGACCGGCGGCTGGATTGAGGATGCTCCGTGGCAAGAGCTCGACGTCGAGTTCCCGCAAGCGCTTCAAGATATGGTCCCGCCCGCAAAGATTTCTGGCTTGGTTGAGGTTCTTCGCCAGGATCCGCGCCGCGCGGGCAGCAAGCACGAGCCCAACCGCGTGTACCACTTGGCTTACGCTGGGCTCGACATATCGTTTACGGTCGACGGAACCAGGTTGACGATAACCGCCATCACCGACGCGCAAGACTAACCAGCCATTCGCCCGCACCCGCCAAATTCAACGCCAAAACCCGTGCAAACCCCGTGCAAAAACCGCCCGCGCTGGTGGACAATAACGCCTACCGAAACAATCCGCTTTGCACGGGAGCTCAGCATGAAATACGACTTTACTTCGCTTATCGACCGCCACGGCATGGACGCCATCGCCGTTGACTCCTGGGGCGAGATCCCCGGCATGGCTCCGAGCGCACCCGACGAGGGCTTCGACCGCATTCCCATGTGGGTGGCGGACATGAACTTTGCCACGGTGCCCACGGTCCAGGAGCACATCATTCAGCGCGCCCAGCACCCCATGTTTGGCTATTTCAATCCGCGCGACGAGTACTTCGACCGCATCATCGAATGGCAGAGCCGCCGCAACGGCGTTAAGGGCCTGTGCCCGGAGCATATCGGCTACGAGAACGGCGTGCTGGGCGGCGTCGTATCGACCCTGCGCGCGTATGTCCAGCCGGGCGATGCGGTGCTGGTCCACAGCCCCACCTACATCGGCTTTACCAAGTCTATCGAAGCCGCGGGCTATCGCATTGTCCACAGCCCGCTTAAGCTCGACGACCAAGGCGTGTGGCGTATGGACTTTGAGGACATGGAGCGCAAGCTCGCCCAAAACCACATCCATGCCGCGGTGTTCTGCTCGCCGCACAATCCCTGTGGCCGAGTATGGGAGCGCGACGAGGTCGAACGCGCCATGGACATCTATCGCCAGCACGATTGCGTGGTGATCTCGGATGAGATTTGGTCCGATATCATCCTGCCGGGTCACAAGCATATCCCGACGCAGTCGGTGAGCGAGGATGCCCGCATGCGCACGGTTGCCCTCTATGCGCCCAGTAAGACGTTCAACCTGGCGGGCCTGGTCGGCAGCTACCACATCATCTATGACGAGACGCTGCGCGACCGCGTGAGCGCTGTGTCCAACAAGACCCACTACAACGAGATGAACGTCCTCTCCATGCATGCGCTTATCGGTGCCTACCAGCAGCAGGGCTACGAGTGGGTCGATGAGCTCAACCAGGTCATCCAGGGTAACATCGCCTATTTCTGCGATTACGTGGACGAGCATTTTGAGGGCGTGTCCTATTCGCGCCCGCAGGGCACGTATATGGTGTTCCTGGACTGCACCGAGTGGTGCCGCGATCATGGCCACGATATTCAGTGGCTGCTCGACGAGGGCGCGCGTGTGGGCGTGGGCTATCAGGATGGCCGTCCATTCCATGGACCTTGCCACATTCGCGTGAATCTGGCACTGCCGCTTTCGCGTGTAAGGGAGGCGTGCGAGCGTCTGGACCGCTACGTTTTTAATGCACAGTAAGTGAGCGCCTTTGCCGTGGCGATGGCTGGCCGTTCCGGATCGAATGACGAAGCCTCGACGTCTGCATTAGAAGACCAAGCCGTCTCGCAGGTCAAAGATGACGGCCTTAAGACGCTCAATTGCTATTTGCAAGACCTGCTTTTAGGGCCTACTTCTCATGAATCTGCTTGCCGCAAAGATGCTCAATCGAAATCTCGTAGAGTTGGACGCCCTTGATGTCTTTGGCGATTTCCTCCTCGACTTCTTCGGCAGAGGGGTAGTACTTAAGCGCGAGCTGGCGGACTTTGTCCTCGATAAACGCAGGTGTCTCATTTACCAGACGACAACGGCCAAAGACCACGGTGCTCATAACATAGGGAGCCCAGTCGCCGTCCTTGTACCACTCGTTGCCGTAAACGGTAAAGCAGACTTTATCATCATGCCTGAGTGAATCGACCTTGTGGCCAGCCTTGGCGCCATGGAAATAAATCTTGTCGTGCTCGGCGTCAAAGAAGTAGTTGACGGGAATGGCGTAGGGGTAGCCATCATCGCCGTTGACGGCAAAGACGCCGCGCTTGCGGGTAGCGAGCAGTTCGCGCGCTTTCTCGTCGGTGATGGCGCGTTTCTTTCGACGTAAGGGCCTAAACATCGTCGGCTTCCTTTCTACTGCGCATGGTGGTTGAGCACAAACTATAGCGAAACAGCCCCGTTTTTCTTGATGCAGGCGAGTATGTTTTTGAGCTTGCTAAAGTCGAGCGGTTTGGGCAGATGGGCGTTCATGCCGGCGTCGTGTGCCGCCTTGGCGTCTTCGGCAAAGGCGTTGGCGGTGAGCGCGATGATGGGGATGTCGGCCGCATCGGCCTTTTCGCTCAGGCGGATCGCCCGGGTTGCCTCGTAGCCGTCCATGCCCGGCATCATGATGTCCATCAGGATTGCATCGAAGCTGCCGGCGGGACGACCAACATATAGATCGACCGTTTCGTTGCCGTCGGCGGCGCGAGTCACGACGATGCCTTCGCTTTCGAGCAGAGCTTGGGCAATCTCGGCATTGAGTTCGTTATCTTCTGCCAAAAGGACGTTCATGCCGGCGAGCGAGCAGTTGTATGTTTGCTCGTCCGCACATTCCCTTGCCTGAGGGTTCTTGTCGATATCGAGCGGAATCCGGACGTCAAACGTACTCCCCACGCCAACCTCACTCGAAATCTCAATCGTGCCGCCCATCATATCGATGAGCGATTTGACGATAGACATGCCAATGCCGGTTCCTTGGAACTTGCTGCGCGCATCGTCGCCTTCCTGGGCAAACGGCTCGTAAATGTGTGCCAAAAACTCGGATGTCATACCAATGCCGGTATCCGAGACGCTAAAGCAAAACACGGCGTGCTCGTCGTCGACCGGTTTGATGGTCGATGAGAACGTGACGGTGCCTCCGTGCTTGTTGTACTTGATGCTGTTGTCGAGCAGGTTGACAAGGATCTGCCGAATATGGGTGGGGCTGCCGATCATATATTGGTCGACAGCGTAGGGCTCGCTGGTGTCGAGCATGGTTATGCCGCGGTCCGATGCGCGGAGCTTGCACAGTACGAGCGCATTGTCGCACAGCTCTTTAAGGTTGAATGATTCGTGCTCGAGCGTCACTTTGCGCTCCTCGATCCTGCCCATCTCGAGGATGTCGTTAATCAGTGACAGCAGGTGATTGGCGGCAACGCGCGCCTTGGCGCGGCTTTCGCGGGCGACCTGCATGTCGCCTTCTCTCAATTCCTCAATTTCGATAAGGCCCAGGATGCCGTTGAGCGGCGTGCGGATGTCGTGGCTCATGCGCGTGAGGAAAGCGGTTTTGGCGGCGTTGGCGGCATCGGCTTTCTGCCGTTCCTCCTGTGCGCGGTAAAGCGACCAGACAAGGATGACGATGCCGGTGAGCAAAATGCAGATGACGACTGCCGCAATGACGATGCGGTTGCGGTAGAGAAGTCGGAACGCATCCGATTCTTGCGCCGAGTACGATGTGGGGAAATAGCTGTTTGCAGAGAGCGATTCACCTGCATTGACGATGCCCTTATTGATGATTCCCAGCAGCTCGGGCTTGCCGCGCGAAATTAAACACGATAGTTGCGCCGTGTTGGTGAGTTCCTGTGTTTCGAAATCCTCGATGTCGTAGATGTCGCGGAGAGTTTCCAGGCGCGTGCTGGGGACAATGATGCAACGTGCCTTCCCCTCATTGAGGGCTTTGAGCACCTCGCCGTCATTCGAATACTCGGTTACCGTTGCGTTCGGAAAGAGACTTTCGAGCTCAAAACGGTTAACGATTGTGCTCTTTGTACAAGCGATGTTCTTAAGGTCGCTGTTCAGGTTTTTGCCACTGTGAATGGCGGTCAGCGAAACCGTTCCCATCGAGTTTGACTGGATGACCCCTGTCTGCTCGGCGAGCCAGTAGTCGCGAAACAACGGCAGGGCGACATCGATGGTTCCGTTGGAAAGGGCTTTGATCATTTGCTTGTTGTTCGAGAGTGCGATTGTTTTGACCGTAATGCCAAACTTGTCGTGCAACGTCGTTGCAAGCGAGGCGAGCGACCCTTCCATCTCGCCGTCGTCATTTTGCGTACAGTAGGGAAGTTGGTTTTTAAGATAGCCAATCGTGATGGTATTGCCGTTTTCTTTGAGCCAGGTGGTCTCGGTGCCGGTGAGCGATGACGAGCCACTGTTTTGGGTCGAGTAACTCGATTTGACTTCCTCGTTATAGCGCGGGTTATCGCGGGCGATGGTCGTCATGGCGGCGTTGATGTCGTTCATCAGGTCAGGGCGGCTTTTAGGAACGGCAAAATAGTAGTCGCTCGAGCCTACGTAGAACATGGGTGACGCATCGGGCGACGAAATGGTGTCGTTCATGATGACGGCGTCGACCTCGCCGTCTGCAAG
>CAUGKA010000074.1 GCA_959599615.1 uncultured Collinsella sp.
CGGATAGATCATGATGTCGCCCGGGATGCGCGGGACCTTGAATTTCTTTTGCTCGTTGGCGGTCGCTTCCTGTGCCATGAAACCCCCATTTCCGCTGACGGGATACAAAAGCCCACGTCACGCTTTGCTACAGTAAAGTTTGACCATGGTACCAGAAGAAATAGACCAGCTCGGTGAAAAATCCGACGAGTTGGGATGGAACGAGATTCGGCGCCCGCGACGCCACCCCTATATAAGGCTCAAGACAATATAGAGTACGATGCCCGAGACGCAGCACCACAGCATCGATTTTGTCTTGACCGCCACGACCACGACGCCGGCGGCCGCAATCCAGGGAACCAAGGCAGGCCAGAGTCCCGCGTCGAACGCGCCGGGGCTCACCAAGTCGTTGGCGACCAGCGCGGCAAAGGCGGCGGGCGGGATATAGCCCAGGGCCTCGGTAATGCGGGGCGACAGGGTCCGCCCGCGCAAGGCGAACGCCGGCGCGATGCGAAAGAACGCGATAGCAGCCCACGACGACAGCCACAGAACCAAGAACTCGTTAACGGGCATCGCGGGCACCTCTTCCGTCAAATACAGCATCGCACGCCAACGCAATGGCAATGCCGGCCACGACGCTTGCCGGCACGGCAATATTCGTGAGGCCCAAGAACTTGCATACGGCGACGGACACCGCGCCCGAAACCGCCGCGACAACGTTGCCGCGCGACAGCCGCTGCGAAAAGAGTAGACAGATAAAGAGCGACGTGCAGACAAAACTCGCAATAGCGGTGGGAACATCGACAACGGCACCGACGATGGCACCCATCGTGCACGAAGCGCCCCATGTTGCGATAAGGATCACGTTGAGCACAAAGGACTCGCGCGGGCCCCAATCCTCCCCCTCAACCAGCTTGGCAAGCGAGATGCCATATGCCTCCTCGGTAAGTGTCGCAGCAACAGCCAGCGTCTGACTCTTCGAGGCACCCGTCAGATGCGACGTGATCGATGCCGAGTAAAGCGCAAAGCGCGAGGAGATGGCAGCAAAGCTCGCGACGATCGATGCTGCAGGCACGCCCGCCAGCCACAGGTTGCAGATCATAAACTGGCCGCTGCCCGTCACAAACGTGCTGCTCAGGGCAAAGACCATCCAGAGTTCCATTCCCGTCTGCCCCATGATCATTCCGCACGGCGCGCCTATTGCAACATAGGTAAGCATCACTGGCCAGACGGTTCTAACGATTTTGAGCACCATACGCTTCTCATCCTGACAAGGTCTCCGAGCCGCATGTAGCGACACGGCAGAATCATCATCCGACAGCAACCGAGTTCACCTACAATTGCCACCGGATCGAAAGACACAACTTTTTAGGAAGTCATTATGACAGCTATCGATCGAGACCGGACGCGCGCGGCCTTCAGAAGCTACACCGATGCCTACGACGCCACTAACCCACGCATCGCGCTCAAAATCGAGCATACGTACCACGTGGCCGAGGCATGCGATGCCGTAGCACGCGAGCAGGGCTGGTCGTCAGAAGATATTGACCTGGCATGGCTTTGCGGCCTGCTACACGATATGGGCCGCTTTGAGCAGTTGCGGCGCTGGGACACCTTTAAGGACGCCGAGAGCATGAGCCATGCAGCGCTGGGCATCGAGGTCCTCTTTGGCGAGAATCCCGCCGATGCACCCGCCGTAACGAGCATCCGCGACTTTATCGATGACCCGGCAGAAGATGAGCTCATCCGAGCGAGCATTGCCTATCACAGCGATTTTCGTCTACCCGCGCAGCTCGACGAGCGTACGCGGAGCTTCTGCGATATCGTGCGCGATGGTGACAAGATCGACATTATGCGCACCATCGCCGACAGCACCGTCGAGACCATCCTCAAGGTGGATGAGGACGCATTTCTCGCCAGCCACTTCTCGGCACCGGCGCTTACCGCCTTTGACGAGCACCGCTGCGTCGCACGCGATGAGCGCGATGAGCCCGCAGACTACCTGGTGGGACTCATCTGCTTTATGTTTGAGCTCGTCTATCCAGCGAGCCGCGCGCTGGCGCGCGAACAGGGCGATATCCACCGCCTGCTCGACGCGCCCTTTGGCATTACGCGGCCCTTTACCGACCCCGCCACGCAGGCAACCTGGAGCCGCCTAAAGGACGAGATGCGCGACTGGCTGACGCGCGCTTAGCGCTCAAGCTGAGCCAGCAGCTCCTCAACGATCTCAACGGCATCGCCGACGACCTTGTACTGGGCGGCACCAAAGATGGGGGCATCCGGGTCCTCATTGATGGCGACAATGCACTCCGCCCCACCGATGCCGGCGAGATGCTGGATAGCGCCCGAGACACCGATGCTCACGAGGAGCTTGGGCGAGACCGATACACCCGTCTGGCCAATTTGGTGGCGATACTCCAGCCAGCCGGCCTCCACCACGGGGCGCGTGCAGCCAAGCTCGGCACCCAGAGCCTCGGCAAGCTTTCGCATCAGCGGTAGGTTTTTCTTGGAGCCGATGCCGCGGCCCACCACGACCAGACGCTCGGCATCGGCAATTGAGGCCTGCTGTCCCACTCTTCGGCGGGAATCGAGATCTCGACACGGGCCTTAACGTCATCCGCTAGCACTACCTGGACAATCGTGCCGGAGCGGCTATAGTCAAACTCGGGCGCCTTAAAGATGCCGGGGCGCACCGTTGCCATCTGAGGACGGTGGTTGGGGCAGATAATGGTGGCCATCAGGTTGCCGCCAAACGCCGGGCGCGTCTGCTGCAGCAGACCCGTCTCCGTATCCATCGAAAGCACCGTGCAATCGGCCGTAAGGCCCGTCTGCAAGCGCACGGCCACACCGGGCGCCAGCTCGCGACCAAAGGCGGTCGCGCCGTACAGAATGGCCTCGGGCTTGCGCTCGGCTACCAAATCGCAGATCAAGCGAGCGTAGACCTCCGCGTCGTTCTGACGCAGGCGCTCGTCACGACAGACCAGAACTTCGTCCGCACCGGCGCAAATCAGATGCTCCAGGGCCCCGAGTGAGCCCTCGGGGCTCATGCCGACCAGTGCCACCAGACGGCAGCCGCGGGCATCGGCAAGCTCGCGCCCCTTGCCCATGAGCTCGAAGGCCACGGATGCAACGGCATCGTGCTCGTCAGTCTGCACGAAGATCCAGATGTCTCGATATGCGTCAAGGTCTGCCGCGCCGGCGGCCTCGTCGCGCTCAATCGAGATGGCGTTGACGGGGCAGGCGTCGACGCACCCACCGCACAGGATACAGCCGTCGGTTACGCGGGCACAGCGATTGGGGCGCTCACCCTCCACCACAATGCCGCCCGAGGCGCAGGCGCGAACGCAGCGACCGCAGCCGATACAGGCTTCGCTATCGATAATCAGCCCGCTCATCTATGCCATCCCCTCAATAATCTTGGCAAGTTTTACCGCCTGCTCGGACGCCGTTCCCTCAACGGCCTCGCACGTTTGGTCACGGTCGGGCACAAACGAGCGCACGACCTGCGTCGGTGATCCGGCAAGGCCGCAACGCGAGGGATCGGCGTTTACGTCGGCAGCGCTGGCCACACGCACGTCTGCATCCTCGGCCGCGCGAATACCGGCAATACTCGGCATGCGCAGCTGGCCAATCTCCTTGGCGGTCGTCATCGCACACGGCATCTCCAGGTACACCGTCTCCTCGCCGGCATCGCAGCCGTGGACGAGCGCCAGCGAGCCACACGTCGCAAATCCCGCGCTCTGCACACAGCTCACGTCGGTCACGCAGGGGACCCCAAAGGCGCCGGCCAGCTCGGGGCCGATCTGGGCCGTATCGCCGTCCACTGCCATCTTGCCGCAGATGAGCAGGTCAAAGTCCTCATCGAGTGCCTCGATGCCGCATTTGAGGGCATAGGTGGTGGCTAGGGTATCGGCGCCCGCAAAGGCTCGGTCGGTCAGCAGCAGCGCGTCGTCGGCACCGCGGGCGATGCAGTCGCGCAGCAGCGATTCGGTCGTGGGGATGCCCATCGACACCACCGTCACACGCACGCCCATGCCAAAGCCGATAAAGTCGTCCTTCAGCGCCAGCGCACATTCGAGAGCACTTGCATCGAAGGGATTAATGACCGCCTGCTTGCCATCACGCACGATAGTATTGGTCTTGGGGTCCATCTTGACCTCGGTGCTTCCGGGCACCGCCTTGACGCACACCACCATATGGAAATCACTCATCTTCACGCGCCCCCTTTCTGGACGAGTTCATCCAAGAGCTTCTCCGTAAACAGGTTGCCGCGACCCAGCTGGCCGGCAGGATCGAGCTGGAGTTTGAGACGCGCCGACTCGACCATGGCCTCGTGGCCGTACATCGTCTCCAAGAAGCCCGCCTTGATCTTGCCGACGCCGTGTTCGGCAGAAACGGCACCGCCCATGGCCGTGACCTCGGAAGCCCACTGGGCAAAGAGCTCTCCACCACGACGGTAGTCTTGCGCATCGCGCGGCAGGATGTTCACATGCAGATGGTTGTTCCCGATGTGTCCCCAGGCAGCAGATTCAAGCCCGCTTTCGGCCAGCGTGCGGCGATAGAGGGCCACGACATCGGCAAGGCGTGCATTGGGCACCGACATATCCGATCCCAGCTTGGTAATGGTGGGGTCGGTGCGGCGACGCTCGTCAATGAGCATGTTGACGCTCTCGGGCACCGCGTGGCGGAAGAACCGCTGGCACTCGCGATCGACTTCGGTGCGGGCGACCCATGTCGCATCGTCGCGGCCGCCCGCAAGCTCCAGCACCCATCCCAGGTGGTACAGCTCCTCGGTCGCCTGCGCCTCGTCATCGCAGTCGAGCTCCACGTAGACACAGACCTTTGCCTCGTCGTCGAGCGCCGGCAGCGAGGCAAACGCTGTCGACTGCTCGCGCTGGCGACGTAGAATATCCAGGGCGCCAGCATCGAAGTACTCGATGGCAGCCGCATGGGACAGGACAGGGCGCACGGAATCGGTAAAGGACACCGCCTGGTCCTCGCTATCGAAAAAGCAACTCACACCCCAAACGACCGCAGGCGCCGCCTGCAGGGCAATCTCGAGCTCGGTGATAACGCCGAGCGTGCCGCACGCGCCGATAAAGAAGTCGATGGCGTCCATATCGTCCGCAACGAAATAGCCTGAGGCATTTTTGGTCTTGGGCATGGTGTAGTCGGGAAGATCGAGCTCGAGCGTACGGCCCTCTGCCGTCACGAGCGACAGGTGGCGGCCCTGGGCAAAAGCCTCGCCGCGCTGAAGCTCAAGCAAATCGCCATCAGCCAGCGCGACGTGGAGTCCCGTGATATGCGGGCGCATGGGGCCGTAAGCGTAGCTGCGGGCGCCGGAGGCGTTGCATGCCGCCATGCCACCCAGACAGGCAGATGCCTCGGTGGGATCGGTGGGAAAGAACTGCTCGGGGGACTCTTGGAACTCCTCGTAGGCCTCAAGCGATGCCTGGTCCCAACCAGCGGTCGGCAGTACCTTCTTGCTCAGCTGCTTACGCAGCTCCGAGAGCACAACGCCCGGCTCCACGCGCAGCAGAAATTGGCCTTGTTCATCGCGGCGAAGGCCCAAGTAGCGATTCATACGGGAAGTATTGAGGATATGCCCACCGTGGGGCACGGCACCGGCGGCAAGGCCGGTTCGGGCGCCCTGAACCGTTACCGGGACACGCTCGGCATGGAGCGTTTCCAAAATGGCACGGACCTCGTCTTCCGTTGTCGGAAACGAGATGCTCGATGCTTCGCCCGATGCACGAGATTCATCGCGGCCATACTCTTCGAACTCATCGGTGAAGGGTTTAATGGTTGCAGACACGCGAACTCCCCCTTTAGCTAACTACAGTGTTTGCAGGGAGATGTTACCGCATCGTTTCGTCGACGTGTTCGAGACCGTCTCCATAATTGGCGATTTTTACGTTTGTGCAATTCGGCGAACGGCAAGGCTTCCTCGGCAGACGATGCTTTTGACACATATCGCCCCGCCGTCGCCGACCGCTCGATTGTCGCTCGAAAAAAGTTGAAGTAATTTTTTCAACCTTTTACCTGCGGAGATGTCAATCCGTCAAGCATTTGGTCAGAAATTGGTCAAGTAGCGGCTGATACGGTCGGCGTCGACAGCCAAAACCGATAGAAGTTTTGGCCCCAGAAGCAGGGAGGTTCCCATGGCATATTACTGGCCCCAGTACGGCGTCGCCATCGAGGTCGACGACGATCCCTATCTCCTGCCTTTCGACGAAGAGGCGTTCCCCGATACGGCGGTCTACCACGTCACCACCGATGTTATCTGCGACCCCGAGTCGTTCTCGGCGCTCGCCCACCACATCGCGCGTATCCACGACATCGAGCTCCCTCACGACTTTGACGAGCTCATCTACTCGCGCCGCCTGATGCTTCACATGCTCTTTGGAGCGGACCCGTCCACGTTCGCACGTGTCTACACCACCAAGGACGCCGCATGAGTGCGAAGAAGCCGCCCCGCCTCGCAGGACTGGGGCGTCGCAAGAAACTCGTCGTTGTCTGTCTGGCTATCGTCTGCGCCCTCATCGCCGTAGGGCTATACGCCTGGCAGTCGCAGCCCGTGCCCGAAGCGGGTGCCTCAGTCACGACGGCAGAGGGTAAATCGCGACAAGAAATCCAAGATGAGCTCGATGCCATCGTCCGCGACAACATGATGACGATTTCGGTCGCGCCGGTCGCTCAGCTACAGGAGGACGGCAAGCTGCGCGTCAACGTGCAAAACGTCCAAGACAATAAATTTCCCCAGCGATTCCGCGTCATCCAAAACGACGACACCATGTACGAATCCGGTGTGGTCGAGACCGGCAAGACAATCGAGACGTGCCCCGCCGGCGACATCAAAGAAGGCGAGGCATACATCGAGATCCAGGCACTCGATGCCAAGACCCTCGACAGCCACGGCAATCCGACACGTGTCAAGGTACGGGTTGAGCAAGCCGAGAACTAGCTTTTTCGGCCGACGCGGCACCGCACGCAATTCACCAGCATTCGTCCAATCATCGCGGGGACGGCCCGCGGCGAATAGAAAGGAACGACCATGGACATCACCAGGAACATGAACGGAGCCAGAGCGCTCGTCGTGGGCGCAGGGCTCGCGCTCGCGCTCGCAATGGGCGCCGCCCCGACGCCAGCTCTGGCAGCCGGGCGCGTTGGAACCACGAAAGTAATGGTCAGGACCGAGATCGACAACGTAGAGTTCAAAGTTCCGACGGTTATTCCCTTCGTCGCCAAGGCCGACGGCACGCTTCAGGGCCCCTCAGAAGACGCGACCACCATCGACAATCATTCGGCCTACGGCATCCATGTCACCAACATGAAGATCGACGCCATGAACACCTGGACCATTGCCGCCGACGCCAAGGCCGGAACCGCGCAGAATTCCATCGACTTTAAGGTCGGCCCCGACGGCGCACTCCAGAACGCCAGCGCCGCAATGCAGGAGACGGGCCTCGATCTTTCCAAGAATGCAGCCTTCGACATGGGCTACCAGGGCATTGCCGGCGGCACGGACAAAATTAAGCTTAAGACAAGCGGAAACGTCGCCCGCGTCACGCGCGACATCTTCCGCGTAACCGGCGAAGGCGATCAGGTTGCAACGATCACCTGGACGGTCGAGCCCGGTGCGCACACGGCATAAGGCCGTCGCCCTGGCCGCCGCCGTCAGTATCCTAGCGTTTGGGCCAGCCATGGCCTTTGCCCAGCAAGAACAGGCGCAGGCCGCCACGCAAGTGACGGTCGACCTCTCGGAGCTCGACCGCGGCAACCGCGAGGAACCGTTGGCACAGACAGACGACAGACGATGGCTCTTGACAGCAGGCGCCACGGCAGCAGGCGCGGGAACCGCCGGCCTCGGTCTGCACATCAAACGCAACCAGAAACGAAATACAGACAGGCCGCACTAAATTAGCTAAGGAGACCCCATGGCATCGAAGAACCTTTTGCCCGTCGTCGCACTCTGCGGCGCGCTCGCAACCGGAACGCCTGTCGCCGCTTGGGCGACTCCCGTCATGGCAGGCTCCTTACCAGCAGCCCTAAGCTCCGCACCAAATCCGTCGAGCGCCATTGCGTGCAAGCGTTTTTCGATCGCACAGGCCGCAATCTCAACCTCGGGATGCCTTCGTCGTAATACGGACGGCTCGATAGTCGTGGATATCAATCGTTCGAACAAGGCAAACGGCTCCCAGGCGGGGTGCGCCGTCTGCACGTGGCGCTCGATTGTGCTCGATGCAGATGGCGATCCGTGCGATTTGGGGTTGCGCATCGATATCGCTTCGGTCGATGACTCGGCGAACGGAGCGAAGGTCGCCTTCGACGGTGCGTTTTTCGAGAAAGGAGGCGGTATATGTCTGGGCTGCGCCGCCGCGAATGCAGACAATGTGCAGCCCACCCTCTCATTCACGGCATCGCTGCGGCTGACCAAGGCGGGCACCGATGCCATCGCGGCGGGAGAAGCATCCCTGCTGTTCTACGCCGCCGGTACCGAAGACACAGACATTCATTTCGAGAAGCCGGCCGGATCGCTCAGCCTTACGCGCGGGACGGAGGCAGGCCCTATTGCGATCGATACCCACACGCTAGGCAGGCAACGCATTCTTGCCGACCCGGCGCTTCTCGAGATGGAGTGGAACGGATCCGGAGCAATCGGAATTCTCCCCTCCGCGCTTGACGCCAAGACGCTCCCCTCAAACGACGAACCCATCAACGCAACCATACAAGAAGAGAGCACGGACAAAGAAGCAGGTGCGGGCGACACGCCGTCGCCGACAAACAGCGTCCCAGCTTCTTTCGAAGCACCGAATGAGCCCGCTACCGGTCCAAACGATCCCGAGCTCG